>JANRMA010000139.1:0-11176 GCA_033762035.1 Rickettsiaceae bacterium | reverse complement strand
AGATGAAGATATTGATGTAATTTACTTTCATGAATATAAATGGCATCCACTACCCCTACATCCTCATAATTGCTTTATGCATATCTGGCTTGAATGTGGTATTATAGGACTTATATTACTTGCGTTTGCTTTAGTGCAATTTTTAACTAATATAGAAAAAATATATCTAACTAATCATGATTTATTGTGGCTATCTTGCTCTTTGGCCGGCTTTACTAATTATTTTTTGATATCTCAGGTATCTTATGGTATGTGGCAAGTTTGGTGGATTTGCACTGGTATGATTAATTGTATATTAATGGCCAATTTAAAGAAAATAAGAAGATTAGAGGATTAGATTGCAAGGCTTTAATTGAAATATTATTGACTACCGCTCTTCAATTTTGTACAAAAGCTTTGTGTTTTCGACTTGAAAAAAGTATAATATAATAAAATAAGTAAAAAAAATGAAATTACTATTAATTACATTCGTAACATTAATTACGCTTAGTAGTTGCGCCCATAAAAAGAGCGACGATTTAGTGATAGTTGATCCTAATAAACTTTATGCTGAAGGATTAGCATTGCTAGAGAAGAAAAAATATTACGACGCATCATTGAAATTCGGTGATATATACTTTCAGCACCCCGGAGGAAGTTTAACTTCTTATGCGGAAATTATGGAGGCATATTCGTTATATAAAGCAAAAAAATATTTAGATGCAGTAGTTGTGATAGACAATTTTATTTCACTTCATCCTGCGCATGAAGATAAAAGCTATGTTTTATATTTAAAATGTTTATGTTACTTTGACCAAATTTCAGATATACATCATGATCAAGAAATAACAAGAAAAGTAGCAGAAGTGGCAGACGCATTAATTGCAGTAGATCCTAATTCTAAATACGCGCTAGATGCAAAAGTGAAATCCGATATCGCGCAAAGTCAACTTGCTGGTAAAGAAATATATATAGGTCAATATTATCAAAAACTTTTGAATCCAGTTGCTTCTATAAATAGATTTAATAATGTTATAAATGATTATAAACTGACAGATTATGCTCCAGAAGCATATTACAGATTGATAGAAAGCTATATTTCTCTTGGGCTTATCAATGAGGCTAAAAATTATCAAAATGAGCTAACCAGTAAATATCCAGACAACAAATGGACTGAGCATGGAAAGAAATTAATTAGAAAATATTGATAGATAATTATGGGACTTAAATGTGGTATAGTAGGACTACCTAATGTTGGTAAATCTACATTGTTTAATGCTTTAACATCCAGCCAAATTGCGGCGGCTGCAAATTTTCCATTTTGCACTATTGAGCCTAATTCTGGGATTGTGAATGTTCCGGATGAGAGGCTTACAAAACTTGCCGCAATATCAGGTTCGGCCAAAATTATACCTACTGCAATTGAGTTTGTAGATATAGCAGGTTTAGTTAAAGGCGCAAGTAAAGGAGACGGTCTTGGGAATAAATTTTTAAGCCATATAAGAGAAGTAGATGCGATTTTACATGTTTTAAGATGTTTTGAAAATGATGATGTAGTTCATGTTCATGGGAAAGTAGACCCTATTTATGATGCAGAAATCATAGAAACAGAATTGATACTTGCAGATTTAGAATCTATTGAAAAGCGTCTCAAGTCTAGCAAAAAGAAATCAGCAGATCAATCAAGTAAAACAATAAATGAAATTTTAGAACAAGCCTATTCTTTGCTTGATAGCGGCAAGCCAGTGAGATTACTATCTGGCACCGTAGATCCAAAATTACTTTCGTCGCTACAGTTAATAACATCCAAACCTGTTTTATACATATGTAATGTTTCTGAGCAGGACGCATCAGGCGGTAATGATTATACAAAATTAATCGAAGAAAAAGCTCTTAAAGAAAATGCAAAATCCTTATTTATTTCTTCTAAAATTGAAGAAGAAATAGCTCAATTAACTTCTATAGAGGATAAAAATGACTTCTTAGATTCTTTAGACTTGACGGAAACTGGCCTAAGTAAAATTATCAAGGAAGCTTATTTACTATTAAATTTACAAAGCTATTTTACCGTAGGGCCAAAAGAAGCAAGAGCCTGGACAATACCAGTGGGGATGAATGCTGCAAACAGCGCAGGAGTGATTCATACGGATTTTGAAAAGGGTTTTATTAGGGCTGAAGTAATAAGTTACTCAGATTATATTAATCTTGGGGGTGAAGCAAAGGCCAAAGAAATGGGCAAAATGAGACTTGAAGGCAAAGAATATATCGTGCAAGACGGAGATGTAATGCATTTCAGGTTTAATGTCTAGTATAGCGTTATGTACAAAATACATCCCTTTATACTATTTGCTTTATTTGCATTATCGCAGTCCACAGAGAGCGCATATACTACGGCTATGCCTTTAATGGCTTCTAGTTTAAATGTTTTACCCTCCCAGATTCAGTCTACTTCTAGCATATATTTTTATGGATTCGCATCAGGGATTTTTTTTCTCGGAGGCTTATCTGATATATTAGGCAGAAAAAAAGTAGTTTTTATTGGTCTGTCTTTATTTTGCCTGGCAAATATAATGATTTTTTTCTCTAGGGATATACATCATCTTATGTTTTTAAGATTTTTGCAGGCGTTCGGGGCAAGCGTAGGGTCTGTATGCGCCCAGGCTATGGCGCGGGATAGTTACAAGGGTTTAGAACTTTCAAAACTTTATGCGTCTCTAGCCTCTCTTCTTGCTATAATGCCATCTATATCTTCTTTTATAGCAGGGCATATTACAGAATATTATGGCTGGAAGGGGGTTGCTATTTATTTAGTAGTGGTCTCAATATTTCTTTTAATAATGTGTTTATTGTTTTTGCAGGAAACATCTGATAGATCGTATAAAACCCCTTACCCGGACTATGCTAATGTTTTTGCACATATGGTTTTTGATAGAAGAGTAATATCTAGCGGCCTTATAATTGGTATTTTTAATGGAATAATGTGCGGTTTGTATATTGAAGCGCCGTTTGTATTTATAGAAAATTTTGGAGTAAAAGTTTCTACATATGGGTATATATTATTATTACAGGGTCTAAGCGCTGTTTTAGGGGGTATATTTTGTAGAGCTATACAAGAATATGTTGCAGATATAAGTCTTATTAAAAAAAATGGCTTATTATTAAGTGTTTTTAGCTGTAGCAGCTTGTTTATTATAGGATTTTTGTGGAGCAATAAATCTATTGCCTCAAATATTGCTATGTACGGAATAATTATATCTATGATGATGCAATTTTTTAGTTATGCTATAATTATGCCTTTAATACTCCAAAGTGCCCTTGCAGCTTATAGCAAAACAAGCGGTACGGCTGGCTCTATTTTTGGTGCATATTATTATTCTTTGGTCGCTACAATGAATATGATTGTAACTCATTTACACGGGCTTGATATAGTCAAAGTAACATTATTTTTTTTATGCGCAAGTATTGTGGCAAATTTATCTAACTACTTTTCCGAGAGATATGTTAGTTAAAAACAAAATGATCGGAGCTGATTTATGAAATGCCCTTTTTGTAATCAAGAAGATACAATAGTTAAGGATTCTAGAGCTTGCAATAATAACGAAAATATAAGACGAAGAAGATATTGCGGCAAATGTCATGCGAAGTTTTCTACATTAGAAAAGCCTATCCGGAAGGAATTATATGTTATTAAAAGATCTGGAGCGAAGCGAATATTTGAGATGCAAAAAATTTATGATTCAATAAATATGGCTCTAAGAAAAAGGAATGCGAGCGATCAGCTAGTTGAAACAATAGTAAATAAGATATGCATGAGTCTTTATAGCTCTAACGAAAGAGAAATTCCAACAAGAAAAATAGGAGATATGATTTTAGACGAGCTTGCCAGGATAGATGAAGTAGCCTACATCAGATTTGCCTCAGTGTACAAAGATTTTATGACCGCAAGAGATTTTTCTAGGTTTATTAATATGATTAAAGTATCAACTAAATGACTTATAAATATACGAGCATAAAGTTATACCATGCGTAAGAATAAATTAGACAAATGAATTTTAGGCCTAAGCCCTACGCATGCCTATATTAATGGGTAGTAACAAGGCGAGATCCGCTCAATTCATTTGGATCATTTAAAAATGAAGATTGGTATTACTAGCAAAACAATAAATGGTAAGCTGAGACACTCTAGAAAAATAAGTTCTATAAAATTTTATACGCCTATTTACAAACGCAATAAGAAAACGTATAAAGAACATATCGTCAAAAATAAGTGTATATGCTTTCAAAATTTTTTGGTCTCTTATCTTCAAATATGGCTATAGATTTGGGCACCGCCAATACTTTAGTTTATGTTCAGGGCAAGGGTATAGTCCTGAACGAACCTTCTGTAGTTGCTTTAATAAAGTCCCAAAATGGCTATAAGCCTTATGCCTTTGGTCATGAAGCTAAAATGATGCTAGGTAGAACGCCAACTGATATTGATGCTATAAGGCCATTAAAAGATGGAGTAATAGCAGACTTCAAAGGCGCCGAAGAAATGATAAAGCATTTTATCAGAACAGTTCATAATAGAAGAAGTTTTACTGGCCCTATGATTATAGTTTGTGTGCCTTCAGGTTCAACGCCGGTAGAGAGAAGGGCTATTCAAGAAGCCGCAGAGAGCGCGGGGGCAAGAGAAGTGTTTTTAATTGAAGAGCCAATGGCTGCGGCTATTGGAGCAGGCCTCCCTGTGACAGAGCCAACTGGATCCATGGTAGTGGATATTGGAGGAGGTACTACTGAAGTAGCGGTTTTATCCCTTGGCGGCATTGTATATTCCAGATCTGTAAGAGTTGGAGGGGATAAAATGGATGAAGCTATAATTTCTTATATCCGCAGAAATTACAATCTCTTAATAGGTGAATCTACCGCAGAAAAAGTAAAGAAGCAAATAGGCACGGCATATATTCACCCTGATAAAGAAGGGAGAATGATGGAAATTAAGGGAAGAGATCTAGTAATGGGCATACCAAAAGAGATGTTATTAAGTGAGCATCAAATTTCTGAAAGTCTTCAGGAGCCGGTTAGTCAGATTATTGAAGCCGTGAAAACCGCACTAGAAAGTACCCCGCCAGAATTATCTTCTGATATTTCTGACAAAGGTATAGTAATGACAGGCGGAGGTTCTTTATTAAATAACTTAGATCAGGTTATTAAGGATGCTACAAAACTACCTGTTTTCGTTGCAGATAATGCACTTTCTTGCGTTGCTAATGGAACTGGAAGAGTATTAGATGATTTTCAAAAACTAAAACATGTTTTATTTAAACAGGATTAGTAAATGGCTTTATTACAGAATCGGTTAAAAAAGTATCATAATCAAAGAAAACTCTGGGCATCAGTGAATGTTGTTGAGAATTTATTTAAATACCTTCTTAAATGGTATTTTATTGCACTTGTAACCTCAATTTTTTTTATATTTAACAATATTCCAAAATCGATTGTAATTGATGCTCAAGGCTTAGTTTACGATAAAGCAATAAATCCTACTAAAATCTTTTTAGAAAATTCAATAGGATATATAATTAATTTTCTCAATTTCGAGAGACTATATACGCAAAACTCTTTACTAAAGCTTGAAAATCAAAAGCTAAGAGATTTAATTCAAGATCAAAACATTACCACACAAACAAATAACCAGCTTTTAAATTTATTTAATGCGACAAATTTTGTATCAGAAACAAGTGCCAAAGCAAGGATAGTTTTTACTTCGATTAATGAAAATCAAAATTACGCTATTATAGCAACTGATAAAAATGCCAATATTAAATCTGGGGATTTAGTTCTATATAATAAAATTCTTGTAGGTAAAGTGATTAGGACTGGGGATAAATATGCAAAAATTCTTTTATTGACTAGTAGCAGCTCAAGGGTGCCTGTGACTAATCTTACTGGAGATTTTAAGGGTATTTTAATAGGAAATAGTAATAATGGCGTCATTTTGAGGCACTATTTAGACTCTGAGAGTTGCAAAAAAAGTGAAATTTTAAAAACATCTGGAGATGGTTATATTTACCCAAGAGGAATACCAGTTGCAAGAGTATTTTTAGGTATGGATCAAGTTTGCAGCGCAAGACTTCTAGCGAATATTGATTCCCTAGATGTTGTTGAGATTATTAATTCAGCTCAGTTTATAGAATAATATGTCAGAATTCACAGAAGAAAATAAACCCAATTTCCTTGAGATGAAGTCTCATAAAATCTCGATAGTTACTAGTGACGAAACTGATATACTGGATGGTTGCTATAAAGTTAATATCAAAGAGGAGGTAGAGAATCTATCGAATAAATATGTTAAATACTTTAAAGCACATAATATTAATTCTGGCAGAGATTATTATGCATTAGTTTTCGAGAGATCATTTAATCCTGATGTAAAATTAGCTTATTTGTTGCGCGACATGCCAAATACCATTAATCCAGTACTTTCTTTCGGTGTAGTTAAATTATCTAATCGTAACGCAAAGAATCTAGTTGCTATAGTGCCAAGTTATGATCCAGAAAATAACCTTGAAAAATTAGTGCAAAGCTGGGATGAAGTGGATGTTCGTTTTATTGTAAAGCAACTTGCTCAATTTTTATCCGAAATTCTTCAGCTTTTTTCTAAAAATCAATTAAATTGCGGCTGTATACATCCTAAAAACATTATTATTCAAGACGGAGAATTAATTTTGAGGGAGCCATTATTTGCATATCCTCATGCCCTTCAGGACTATAGATTTTTATCCCTAGAAATATCAGATGCTGATCCATGCGGCAGAAGAACTGGTAATCTCTGTGCTGATATATATGCAAGTGGTTTGGTATTATTATATTGCTATCTTAAAGGACAGATACTTAGCGAAGGTAGAGAAAAATTTCAAAAAACCAGAATAGAGGTGGGCTCTTTGCAAGCGCTTATTGGCAAAAAAAGGCTTACAGATGTGACAAGTCAGCCCTCTATTAAACATTTTTTAAATGATGATGCACTAGATAGATGGAATGTAGAAGATTTTACTATGTTTGTAGTAAATGATAGTTATGCTCCTGCTAATCATAAGACTATTGAAGATTTTACCTTAGCTATTCCTCCTGTAAATTTTAATGGACAAAATTATACAACAACTAAAGATCTTGTATCCGCGCTTCATGCCGAATGGGCTCAGGGGGTACAATTTTTCTCCGAGGAAAGAGTTCTTAAGTGGATTCAAAGAGGCGCGGGGAAAATGAAGGCTATTGATAGTTTAGCAGAATTGATGAATCAAGATTCAAAAAATATGAATTCAGTAGGCGGTTTAACAGATAAAAGTGATAGATTAATAAGGGTCATGGTTGCACTTGATCCCCAGGGACCGATTCGCGCGTTAGATCTATCTTCTCATCCTCAATCTTTTAAGGATGAAATTTTTGACGCATATGTAAACAACCAAACCGAAAAAATTAATTCAATTATAAATATATGTTTAAAAAATTTATGGATTGATCAAATTATGTATACTTCGAAAGAATATGTAGAACACAAGACTGCTATGGAATTAAGATCAATAGAATCTTATTTTAATAACACTATTATTGGCTGTACTACAGAAAGATTGCTATATCAACTAAACACATATTTACCATGCCTTAGTCCTTTGGTATATGAGAGTTATATTACTGAGCTTAAAGAGCTGCTGTTAAATATAGAGCAACAATTAGAAAAAAATCAATCTGCTACAGTCTTCGATAGCCATATTATTAGCTTTATCGCATCCAAGATTAATTTAAACAAAGAAGTTTATTTAAATACTTTAAAAGAAATACCAGCAACGCCTGAAAGCACATGGGTATATTATCTTGCAATTTTATCTATAGCAAATAAAGCCCTACCTGAAGTGATCCTAAAAAATATTGCATTATATATTACCAAAAAAATAATAGGTTTAGTGCAAAAAGGCATTAAACATGTTGAGACTAAAAATAGCTTAATTATGAAAATTAATAGAGCCGCCGAAGAGGGTAAATTAAGCGAAATATTGAATCTAGTAACTAATGTTCAAATGTATCTTATTGATCAAAATGGATACATTAAAGCAACTAAGGAAGTTATAGTAATTAATAATAGAATAGAATCTTTAACGGACAAAGCAAACTCAAGATCTGAGCGACTAATATTTGGACAAAGAGTTACTGCAGTTATATCTTATATGTTATTTTTATCTTTTATGTTATTAATGATGTTTGAATGAGATTGATATGAGCGCGCAACAAACTTCAATATTTAGTATATCTTTCTTTGTAAAAATTTTATTATTAATCACTGGTGTAGTGTTATTTTCATGCTCACGCCATACTTTTATATTTTTTTCAGCGGCTATATTACCCTCAATAGCAACTTTTTTTGCAGATAGAGCTCCGCATAAATGCGCCTCAGCAACTATAGCCACTTTTAATTTAATTGGCATTGTACCATATTTGAAAAAAATATATTTTTCGTCTTCATTTGATGAAACAGCAAAAGATATAATAATAGAGCCGTATGCTTGGCTCAGTATTTATGCAACTACTTTAGTGGGTTGTTTTTTATATTTTATTATTCCAGAGATTATATTACAATTTCATGCCATAAGAGCTCAGATGAAAATAAATAATTTAATAGAGAGGAGAGACCAAATAAGCAAAGAGTGGAATATTAATATAGAAAATAATAACCAAGATGATTTGGATTTTTAATGTATCTACAAAGGAATCGCTATAAAATTGGTATTAGTTTAAGAAAGTAACAGCATTTTTTATAAAATGGTTATTATACGAAACTAATAGAAATCCATCAACTCCCTGATTTTGCAAAGCATTATGCAATTTTTTTTATACAAGAAGGTGTCATCGTAGATCGCTTTACATATTCCCCCCTTATGAATTTTTTCGGCCCCACTCAAAAATTAAGCATAGAAGTAAAAGCAATTTATTTCGCATGGCATGATACTTATAGCATACTACCCTACAATAATTGTAACAAAAGCTCTGAAGGGGTATTGAATAGTAGAGTTTGAAGTAGTATAATCCTAAATTCCCAATTGTTCGATACGCACGATGAGACCGTCCATATGTGTGACATCCCTGCAGCAGCCTAGCGCAAGGAGTCTTGCAACCAGTTTTTTTCCCTTTTCTTTATGAGTTTTTTTGTGTATTCTCGTGCCTATGTATATTAATTTATAGGCACGATATGAGCTTCATTAGAAAGAAGATCACCAAATCCGGCAAAGCTTATGCTTACGAAATTACTGCTTTGTGGGATAGCGAAAAACAACAATCAAGATCGACTTCAAAATATATTGGTAGTTATGATGAAAATGGGAATATCATTCTTAAGGGCACTAGGAAAGTGACTCCTCTCAAACAGAGGCATAATGCACCACAAGCTAAACTCATTCAAGATTTTGGTGATGGGTTTTTGGTTCTTGAATCAATTAAGCAATCCGTCATTTATGCGCCTCTTGAGTCAGTATTGTCTAAAAAACCCGAGCTTCTATCTCTTATGTCTTATCGTCTTGCGAGCCCTGGACCTATGCACAACTGCGCCTTGTGGGCTGAGGGTAATGTTGCAGGCTCGAGTGGACAGAAGTCAAAATTGTCCTCTCAAGATATTTCACGTCTTCTTACTATGTTAGGAGAAGAAGCACTACAGAGAGAGTTCTTTAAGCAGTATCTAAGTAATTCAAACTTTGGTACAAAAAATATCATTATTGATGCCACAAGTCTTCCGTGTCAAAATAGCTCAGATTTCAACGCTTTCGGATATAGCGACGGAGGCATAGAGCAACAATTCAGATTCCATTGTGTTCTGTCTCAAGCAACAAAAAAGCCTTTATTTTATAGATATGTCCCAGGTAATATAGAAGATATTTCTACATTAAAAACAACGATAGAAGAGTTGAAAAGTCTTGGTGTTGAGCATTCATTTGCGCTTCTAGATGCCGGATATTGCTCAGAGGAAAATATCAAGCATTTACGGGAAAATCATATTGATTTTCTAATGCGCCTTCCGGCTGGAAGAGTGCTGTACAAAGAAATAATCGAGAAGCATCATAGCGAGCTCGAGGTACTTTCAAATGCTGTGCAATATGGCAAGAGATCGCTTTTTGTTAAAGCTCATAAGATTGATCTTTATGGAAAAGAAGGTTATATCTATATCATTTTAGACCCGGCCAAAAAGACTAAAGATTATGAAAAACTCATTCGTTCAAGAGCACAAAGCCCTAAAGAAATAGATCCAAAAGCAGATGATTTTGCTTTTAAGAGAGCTGGTGTTTTTACTCTAATTTCTTCAAAAGAAATCCATCAGCAAGAAGTGCTGTCAAGCTATTATAACCGCCAGTCTATAGAGCAAGTTTTTGGTTTTGCAAAATCCGACTTAGATCTTCTACCAATCAGATGTCACTCTGACCAAACCATCAGAGGCTATCTCTTCCTGCAGTTTCTTCTACTGATAGTATTTATTGAGATAAGAGAGAGGCTATCAAGTCATTTTACTGTAGAACAGGCGCTCATGGTGACAAGATCTCTCAAATGCAAGATTTATGATGATAAAATGATGATTCAGGAACTGACCAAAAACCAAAAAAAGATCTTTGAGTTAGCTGGGATCATCGTGCCTAAAACTATAGTGGGAATTTAGGATAACACTGATCCTGTAAGCCAGTCTTCATAAGACCTCCAAGACTTGCTTGGGAAATATCTATCATTAGTACACGGGAAACCTATATGGGATTTTTGCTATAATTTTTGTCAAAGTCGGGATAAAAGTTAGTACTTGATCTTACATTTTTGTTGTAATAAGGTATATAAATCACACATATTATTTATTTCTTACAACGGTTTTTAATATAAAATAATTATTTCAAATCTAAGATTCTTTTTCTACATTCGGCAAAATGTCTGTCTTCGATTTCTAAACGTGTTTTTGAAATCTCATTCTCATCTAAAGAAATTGGATAAATGTCATTAAATTTATCCCATTCTTCTAGATCATGTGCAAGGTTATATTTTATATTATTTGCTTCCCGACTTTGACCCCCCCTGTCTTGGAAGTCTTATGTTATAAGGGGTTGATTTTTTTCAGACACGACTTTCTCCTCTATATCTGGTCGGTATCTTGATTTTTAAACTTGTAAGTATATTCCTTGTCTGATTAGGTATATCT
>JANRMA010000138.1:0-8510 GCA_033762035.1 Rickettsiaceae bacterium | reverse complement strand
CATTGTCCAATATTCCCCACTGCTGCCTCCCGTAGGAGTCTGGGCCGTGTCTCAGTCCCAGTGTGGCTGATCATCCTCTCAGACCAGCTAAAGATCGTCGGCTTGGTAGGCCATTACCCCACCAACTACCTAATCTTACGCAGGCTCATCTATCAGCAATAAATTTTTCCTCTTTCGAGCGTATCCGGTTTTAGCTTTTGTTTCCAAAAGTTATTCCGAACTGATAGGTAGATTCCCACGCGTTACTCACCCGTTTGCCACTAACTTTTAGAGCAAGCTCTAAAAGTCCGTTCGACTTGCATGTGTTAAGCATACCGCCAGCGTTCGTTCTGAGCCAGGATCAAACTCTCATGTTTGATACTGTCATTACTTTTATATTTCTAAAATTATTGACAAGAAATTTATTTCGCTTCTTGCTACCTTTATTTTTTCATTCACTTTTTATACATCTGCGCTTTATCTTGTGCGCTCAAGTAGATTGTTTATACGCAAACCCTTGCCGTATGTCAATATGTTTTTTTGGTTTTTTTCAATAATTTGCATTTTTTTAGCACAAAGCATTAACACACCCAGAAAATCTAAGTTATATAAGCGCTAAAGGGTTAGTAATAAACTGGTATAATAGATAAATTGCAGATCTATTATCTTGTAATGCTGCTATATAATACCAATCTTCATTTTTAAATGATCCAAATGAATTTAGCGGATCTGGGCTGATGATAGAGTCTTGATATATACTTAAGCACACTCGTCCTAAAATTCATTTGGCAGTTTTAATTCTTGCTATTGGTACAAGTTTTTCCTTTGAACATTATTAACTTTATTGTATAATCTTTCTTTTGTTTAATAAATAGTTACATTAAATGCACAAACTCATTAAAATCGGTGATATTGAGCTGATCTCTCCTGTGATACTCGCCCCTATGTCAGGAGTCACGGATTTACCTTTCCGTAAATTAGTAAAGAAATTCGGAGCAGGTCTTGTGGTATCTGAAATGGTAGCATCGAGAGCCATGATAGTAGAAAGCTGGCAATCATTGCAAAAATCTAAAATTATGAATGATGATGCAACTTCTGCATGCGTTCAACTTGCAGGCTTTGAGCCAGAAACAATGGCAGAGGCCGCTAAAATGAATGAAGCTATGGGCGCTAAAATTATAGATATTAATTTTGGATGCCCGGCAAAAAAAGTTGTTAATGGTTATGCTGGATCATACTTAATGAAAGATGAAAAACATGCGTATAAAATTTTAGAAGCAACCGTAAATGCAGTAAAAATACCTGTAACCCTAAAAATGAGAATGGGCTGGGATAATACTAATCTTAATGCGCCCTCAATAGCAAAAATGGCAGAAAATCTTGGGATAAAAATGATTACTATCCACGGAAGAACTAGGTGCCAGTTCTATACTGGTAAAGCTAATTGGCAATTCGTAAAATCAGTAAAAAATGAAGTAGCAATACCTGTAATAGTAAATGGAGATATATTAAGCAATGAAGATGCAGTAAATGCACTTAATGAGTCTGGTGCTGATGGAGTGATGATTGGAAGGGGGGCTTACGGCAAACCTTGGATACTTGCCCAAATTGCTGAATTTTTAAAAACAGGCAATAAATTACCCAATCCTTCTATTGCAAATCAGAAAGAGATTATATTGAATCATTATGAAGAGATTCTCGGTTTATATGGGATTGAGATAGGGGTCAAAATAGCCCGCAAACATTTAGGATGGTACTCATCTGGTTACAAAAATTCAAGTAGCTTCAGAGCAAGTATCAATAAGGAAATGAGTCCAGATAAAGTACGTTTATTTATAGAAAATTTCTATAACCAAGCTACGGATGCTCAAAATAAAGATTAGTATAACAACGCTTATTTATTATACCAATCTTCATTTTTAAATGCTCCAAAGGCATAATTTCTCTAATATGTAGCATTGATATTACCTAACTATCCCAGGAAGTTTGGGATCGAACATTTAATAGCAAAATTAATTACATGTTAACTTTTTTGTCATATACTGACTATGACTGAATAGTCGTTATTTTAAATATTTCTTTAAATATCTGCCAGTATGGCTAGCCTTGCATTTTACTATTTCGGATGGGGGGCCTGATACGACTATATGGCCTCCATTTGCTCCTCCTTCTGGACCAACATCTATTATATAATCTGCAGTTTTGATTACATCCATATTATGCTCTATCACTACTACACTATTTCCTAAGTCAACTAGCCTATGCAATACTCCAAGCAATTTCAAGACATCATCCATATGAAGTCCTGTTGTGGGTTCATCTAAAATATATAAAGTATTCCCAGTTGCTTTTCTGGAAAGTTCTTTTGCGAGCTTAATTCTTTGAGCCTCTCCGCCGGAAAGAGTAGTAGCAGATTGGCCTATTCTAATATAACCAAGACCTACATCTTTTAGGGACTGCATTTTATCTCTTATAGTTGGCATTTTACTAAAAAATTCTAGAGCATCTTCTACTGTCATATTTAACACATCAGAGATAGATTTGTCTTTGTATTTCACTTCTAAAGTTTCTCTATTATATCTCTTGCCATCACACACATCGCAATTTACATATACATCAGGCAAGAAATGCATTTCAATTTTTACTAGCCCATCTCCTTCGCATGCCTCGCATCTTCCTCCTTTAACATTAAAAGAAAATCTACCTACTTTATATCCCCTTGCTTTGGACTCAGGTAGCCCTGCAAACCAATCTCTAATTGGAGTAAACGCACCCGTATAAGTGGCTGGATTAGATCTTGGAGTTCTCCCTATAGGAGACTGATCTATATCAATTATTTTATCTATAAACTCAACTCCAAGAATTTTATCATATTCTCCTGGAGTATCTTTAGACCCAGGATCTAACTTCTTTTGAGCGGCTTTAAATAATGTATGGTTTATAAGGCTAGATTTACCCCCCCCAGAAACTCCTGTTATACAAGTAAAAGTACCGAGTGGTATTTTGATATCCACAGATTTTAAATTATTTGCTCTTGCGCCAATTAATTCTATAAATTTACCTATATGCCCTACTCTAAGCTTTTCTGGCACTGGAATAGATTTTTTCCCCGAAAGATATAATCCTGTTAAACTTTTAGGATGTTTCATAATTTCTTCTGGAGTACCTTGCGCTACTATATATCCTCCGTGCACGCCAGCTCCCGGGCCTATATCTACTACATAATCAGCAGAAACTATGGTTTCATCGTCATGTTCTACAACTATTACAGTATTGCCCAAATCTCTAAGGTTTTTCAATGTAGTAATTAATCTATCATTATCTCGTTGGTGCAAGCCAATAGACGGCTCATCTAGGACATATAAAACACCTGTAAGACCGGAGCCTATTTGAGAGGCAAGCCTAATTCTCTGGCTTTCACCCCCAGAAAGAGAGCCAGAATCCCTAGATAGAGTCAAATAATCAAGACCTACCCCAAGCAAAAAATCTAATCTATCTTTAATTTCTTTTATTACTCTTTCAGCAATTTTAGATTGCTTTATTGTAAGATGCTCAGGAAGTGACTCAAACCACTGTCTAGCATCTGCTATAGATAAATGAGATACTTGGCCAATATGTTTGTCTGCAATTTTGATGCACAAAGATTCGAATTTGAGTCTATATCCTTCACAAGAAGAACATTTGCGAGAGGACCTATACTTAGACCATTCCTCACTAAGCCAGGAACCCTCCGATGTCTTAATTTTGGCATCCATACTTGGAATTACTCCGGCAAAAGTTTGATAAATTACCTCTTTTGCAGCACCTTCACCAAATACAAACTCTATCTCTTCCTCTGTACCAAAAATAATTGTATTTTTTACATGTTCTGGTAAATCCATAAAAGCTGTATTAAGATCGCATTTATAATGCTTTAGCACTGATTTTAGCGTCTCAGAAAAAGCCTTAGACATTTGGTTTTTCCATGGATCCACACATCCATCTAGCAAAGATAATTTTGGATTCATGATGATAAGATTGGGATCAAAAAAAAGCTCTTTACCTAAGCCCTCGCATGAACTGCAAGCGCCAAATGGGCTGTTAAAAGAAAATATTCTTGGCTCTATTTCGGCAATCTGAAATCCAGAAACTGGGCAAGAGTATTTCTGAGAAAATATAAGCTTATCGCCATTTTTGTACTTTGCAGGACTATTAGCTGAAGTCTCATGCACTTGCACATAAATTATTTTATTGCCAATTTGCATAGCATTTTCTACGCTATCTGCAAGCCTATTGCCCAAATCCTCGCTTAACACTATTCTATCAACTACTACATCTATATTATGTTTTTTATTCTTATCGAGCTGTCCTACTTCATCTATTGCATATAATATATCCTCTATCATCACTCTTTCATAACCTTGCTTTTTTAGCTGGGCAAATTCCTTTCTGAATTCACCTTTAGAGCCTCTTGCAATTGGAGCAAGTATGTATATTTTAGCACACTCTCCTATATCGAGAATATTATCAACTATTTCACTAATAGTTTGGCTAATGATAGGCAGATTAGTTGCGGGCGAATAGGGAACGCCCACCCTTGCAAAAAGCAGTCTTAAATAGTCGTATATTTCAGTAATCGTACCAACTGTAGATCTTGGATTTTTTGAAGTTGTTTTCTGATCTATTGCAATAGCTGGAGAAAGACCGATAATATAATCCACATCTGGCTTATCATTAATCTGCAAAAATTGCCGCGCGTAAGACGATAAACTCTCCACATAACGTCTCTGCCCTTCTGCATAAATAGTATCGAATGCAAGAGAAGATTTTCCAGATCCGCTGGGCCCAGTCACCACAACAAACTTATCTCGGGGGAGGTCTATATTGATATTTTTAAGATTATGCTCTCTGGCTCCAACAACTTTAATATATTCTTGCATATTTCTCCTTTTTGATCCTTTGGACTCTAATTAACTTGACTAATGCAAGCATGAGGATGTATTATAGTTTCTTTTGATAGATAATTGCAAATGGAATTTTATACAGATATAAAGATTGGCAATTAGGTAAATTTATCCTTTAGGGGATATGTCAAGATTAGGCATCAAAAAAACCCGAAATTAAATAAGGTAAAGAAATGGTTAGTTTAAATAAAGTTACGTTAATCGGCAATTGCGGAAAAGATCCGGAAATAAGAACTACTTCAGACGGCAAAGAAATAGCAAATTTTTCCATAGCTACATCAGAATCATGGAATGATAAAACCACTGGAGAGCGAAAAGAAAAAACTGAATGGCATAGAGTAGTCGTATTTAACGAAGGTTTAGTACGTATAGTAAAAAATTATGTCAAAAAAGGCACTAGCTTATATGTAGAAGGCAGTTTGCAAACAAGAAAATGGCAAGATACAAGCGGAGTAGAAAAATATACTACAGAAGTAGTTCTTCAGGGATATTCCTGTATCTTAAAAATGCTAAGTAGTGCAAAAGGTGGCGACGCAAACTCTTCTAGCGCTTCTGATAATTCGTTTGATCATAATGACCTGGATGACGAAATCCCTTTTTAATTGCTAGAAAATATTTCTCTGGATTAACTATGTTTTTTACAACGTAAAGCTTTTTTTCTAGCGTTGGCAATTAAAAGTATTTTGCGCATTAAAGCAGTGAAGATGACCATTAGACCTCTTGCATAACCCATAAAATAGTTATTAAATAACTGCGTGTTTAAAAAAGCTATAAGGTTTATATCGTAAAGTACGAAAAAATAAAGGACTATAAGGAAGAGGATTTTCGTAGGCTTAGCGGAATAAAGAAAGCTACATTTGTAAAGATGTTATACCATTCGTAAGAATAAATTACCTTGCGGTCCAGCCACCATCAAAGCTTATAATTTCCCCTGTCATAGATTCCGCATGAGGACTACATAGAAAACATACTAAAGCACCTAAATTTTCAGGTTTAATAAATTTTTTATTAGGCTGCTTTTCTGAAAGAAGCTTATCCGATGCTTCTTCTATACTTATTTTATCATTTATGGCTATATTTTCTATTTGCTTTTGCACTAAAGGAGTAAGAACCCATCCAGGGCAAATACTATTGCAAGTTACACCAGATTCTGCTGCTTCTAAGGCAACTACTTTAGTTAAGCCGTTAATACCATGCTTAGCAGCTACATATGCTACTTTATTGACGGATGCAACAAGCCCATGAGCTGATGCTATATTAATTATTCTACCGAATTTCTGTTTATACATGTATGGTAAGCTAGATTTAATAGTATGAAAAGCTGCGCTTAAATTAATTGCTATAATCTCATCCCATTTTTCATTTGGGAATTCATGCGCAGGAGATGTATATTGAATACCAGCATTATTTACCAAAATATCTACAGATCCTAATTGTTCATTACAAATCGAAGTTAAATTTCTTATCTTCTCGGGATATTTTAAGTCTGCTTCTACAAATAAAGCATTTACATTATATTTAGATTGAAAATCATCTATTAATTTATCTATTGCAGATTTTTCGCCAAATCCATTAAATACGATGTTCGCACCGGCTTCTGCAAGACTTGTGGCAATTGCAAGTCCTATGCCGCTTGTAGATCCTGTAACTATTGCATTTTTCCCTTTTAACATATTAGCCTCTTTTATTACGTGTCTATAGATTTTGATACTTGCTTTTGCGGCAAACTACTAGCGGGTGTTTTATCTGCTGTTATATCGTTGGTAAAGTTTACTTGAGTTCTGTTATTCTGTTTTTCCATAATGGGGCATATCTTATAAAAAGCCTTAGGCAATCCTCCTAAATGAGTATAAACTTTATAAAGTTTATTTAGCTCGGCTATATCTTGTTGTTGCTCCTTATCATTTATGGTGGATTTAAGGTGTTTTTCGATCTTTGCTGCTTTGCGCAGGAGATCATGCCTTCTCACATTTTCCCAAAGAGCTATATTTTGCAACCTTAATTGCTGATTCTTGAATGTATTATTATTAATATAATCTATAGATTTAAACATACCATTTGCAGTTTTAGTGATTATCCCTTCATAAGTTTCATTCGCATATTGCTTGATACTTTGCGGATCGGTTTTCTGGGGCCTCGGAAAGTTTTTATAAAGAGCAATATCATCTTTGTGGAGTTTAATTGATAAACCATTAGCTTCATCTAGTGTGATTGCAGTATCTGGATTAATATCACCGTAAGTATATAGATGATGCAATATACTTCTGTGTATCACCAGGCTTAGTCCTTCAGATTCTTGGCTTGCATCTGGGTTTGAACTACCATTTGTTATAGTGTTTGTAGATTGCTCAAAGGTAATTTTACTATCAGACCAATCTTTGAGGCTTTGATCTAGCATTTCATTTAAGCCCAATAAATTGTCCTTCATTGTTTCTTCAGAGACTTTGGTTGTTTGAGATGGATCTCTGACTAATTGCTCCCTAAAACTTTCCGCTTCTTGGCTATTTAGTTGTTCTTGCAAATGATTGCATTGTTCTTTTGTTAAAGGTAAAAAGATTTTACCCTGGTTTTCTTCTGGCATATTATTGCTCCTTATTAATATATGCTAAATCTCCATCAAATTTTAAAATATTAAAATCTAAGTTGCTATCCACTAGCATACCTTTTCTATATCTTAAATCTAACTTAGGTTCTGGAATTTTTTTGCCGTCTAAGCCGCATAGCGCAAGAATTACTCTCGCATTTCCCTGAACTTTTATCTCTACGTTTCTAATATTCTTAAATGCACTTGTATGACTATTAGCTTTTTCCCTTAATATTACCTCAGATATTTGCTCGTTATTTTGATGCTTGTATGTTTTAACTGTTACGCCTTTCTCTTTATCTTGGGATTTATTGATTAAATTAATTTGTTTCGTTTGATCAATTTTCCATTTTTTAATAGGCTTTTGGGTGTTTATAGTAGAATCATTATTTATATTTTTTATCCCCGTATCAAATTCTGCAATCTTAGCCTCTAAGGCCTCGTTTCTTTTTATTTGATCTTGTAGTTCCGTGTTACTCTGAGGATCTTCCGATTTTTTTAGCAGATCTATTATTTTCTTGTTAATATCAATTTTGCTTGCTAGTAATTCTTTTTCGGTTAATAGTCTTGAAGTGCGCGCTATTTTAGCTATATGATCTGAAGCATATTTTTTAGATATTATCATATCTTGCTTTGCGATATCCGGATCTACCAATTCTTGTTCTGGATAAGACTCAAGGCTACCATTAAGAAACAAAATAATATTAAGATTATTCTCTATTTTAGCTTCAAATATTTTAATTTGCTTGTCCAATTCTTCTTCGGTAAATTGATCTTGCATATAACTTACTTCATTACATATAAAAAATTATTGAATTTATAAAGAAATCAATAAATTAATTAAATGTTAACATAGAAATTTATCTATATCAATATTACTATATTAAAAGATTATTATATTTTTGCTTATGACGTAAATTTATCTCATCTATATTTTGGGATTTTCTTGCAAAATTCGGATCTATCGCTAGAACTTCTTCGCGCTAAATTCCTACAAAGCCTCG
>JANRMA010000137.1:0-1577 GCA_033762035.1 Rickettsiaceae bacterium | reverse complement strand
TCAGGAGTACCCATAAAAATCACATTCATTCTTTTAAAACTGTCTGATTTGGGTCTTAAGTATACCAGCCATGTTATTGATTGTAAATTTCAACTTAGATTATGTAAGAAAAAGACTATGTTCCAAATGGCTTTGTTCGGAAGGGGGGGGATAAGAAAGAATTGGCAATAATAGATAAAAAGTCTAAACTGTAGAGAAGATAAAAAACTTCAAAGAGAACGATGCCATACAAAGAAAGACTAAAAAGTGGTAATCCCAGAAAGAGAAAAAAAGCTGAGTATAAGGTAACAAACTGGAGCCAATATAATCAGAGCCTGCGGAAGAGAGGCAAAATGAGCCTTTATTTTCCCAAAGGAAGTATAGAGTCCCAATTTATTAATGACGAGCCGTATGAAAGAGGACTATCAGGGAGATTAGTCACATATAAGCAGGCTTATATTGAATTTATCTACATATTATACAGATTATTTGGCTGGGGACTACGCCAAATTAGCGGATATGTAGAAGATTTATGGGCAATGCATGGTTTAAAATTGTCTGTTCCGAGTTTTGGTCATTTAAGCGACCTATTTGCAACTGTACCAATTAGGATTAGGTTGTTTTGCCGGAATATTCGTAGAAGAATTGAATCAGGAGAAGAGATTGATTTAATAGCCGACAGTACAGGCCTTCGCTTTGGGAAAGCTAGTCACTGGTATGAAACAAAATATAAGAAAAGTTGTAATAATAGGCCATGGAAAAAGCTGCACATATCAATGGATACAGCTATGAATATTCATGAAGCTATTATTACGAATAGTGATATTGCCGACAAAGAAGTTGTTGATGAGTTGATACCGGATAATCTGAATGTTAGCAGTTTTATAGCCGATGGCGGATATTACAGTAGTCAAAAGGTGGAACAGCTTTATCAGGCTGGGATTACGCCTATTATTCCGCCGCCGCGTAATGCCGTAGGAGACCTAAAGAATCCTACAAGCTGGCATAATAAGATTGTTCAATACATAAAAGAAAAAGGTACAATTTATGCATTTCATAAAAAATATAGTTATGGTAGAAGAGACCTAGCTGAATCACAAAATTCCCGAATTAAAAGGTGCATTGGTAATTCTTTGCTGACACAAAGGACAGAATCTCAAATTAGAGAAGGAAGAGTAATCGCCAATATTATCAATTTATGGAACTCATTTGGACAGTGTAATTCTGCGAAAATAGGATAATTACGTCCAAATCCCTAAAATATATAACCTTCCGAACAAAGCCCTCAAAAACTACCTAAAAATATTGTATACTAAGTCGTAAATTGATATTTAATAGACATAGAAAACTATTTTTTGATTTAATAAATAATTTTAGAGGTTCTATCGCATCAATAAATGGAGATATTAAAATATAGCAGATACTCAAAAACCACATTACTAGTGTTTTATTGTAAATTGGATAAGTAATCTAAAGATAGATTAATATTTATTTAAATAAATTTATTATGATTTGAAGTATATGTTACATAGGAAATGTAACTACTTAGACAAACTGGATTACTAGGAACTCTAATTGGAAGGGTAATTTAGTTTATG
>JANRMA010000136.1:0-8507 GCA_033762035.1 Rickettsiaceae bacterium | reverse complement strand
TGTTTTTCTTGTATCGGAAATTTTTGCTTTTGTGCCTATAGTTTCCTGTACAAATTTATTGGTAAAAGTTGCAATACCAGAGAGATGCTGCAGAAAATTTAGCATTACTCTCTCAAGTAGTAAAATAGTTTTGGTGGAACTTATCCCCTCTACAATTACAGAATTTTTTGGTATAGGCTGGCCATCATAATAATTCCATTTATAATCTACTATTCCATAATTACTGCAGTACCAGTTAAAAATCTCCGATCCGCAAAGAATCAAATTCTGTTTTGCAATTAGCTTAAAATTTGACACAGACGTACTAGAAATAATAGATTCTGAGGTTATGTCCCCATTAATACCCAAATCTTCTAGTAGGGCGAGATTAAAAAATTTACTAAAAGACGAAATATTCAGTTGCATTACTACTTCATACTATATATTAATATTGCTCTATCAAAAAAAGAATCTAGCTATTAATATGAATTATAAATATAATAAAATCAACATATTTCAGGTAGTTTATGCAGTGGCATGAGTTTAAAGAGATTATCAAAGCGTTGGAAGAGCATTATCCAGAGATAGATGTGCATGAACTTTCTATTGCGGGATTAAAGGATCTTGTAATTGATCTTCCTGATTTTGAAGACGATCCTAGTGGAGTTAAAGACTCTCATCTAAAAAAACTTAAAGAATTTTGGATTGAATTCAAAGAACAAGGTGAAGACGAAGATTTTGATTTCGAAGAATAAAATCTTAACAGACGTACATTAGTATAGTCGCTATTCTGAGCTGAAGACTCAGTAACCCAGGAAATTTCTACTCTGGTATTTGCGTTGTTAGAAGGCATTGTTGCCCCAGGTCCTTTTTATTACCAATACCAATCTTCATTTTTAAATGATCAAACGGCTTCATCAGGATTGACTCTTTGCGCGAGTATTTATATCTACTGGCGCAACGATTCACTCTCAAAGCCATATGGTATAATACCAATCTTCATTTTTAAATGATTCAAACTTTAGCGCTTTAAATTCTTCCAAATACGTTTCTTAGTAAAATAAAAAAATATAGTAAAAATGAATAGATATATCATAACTTTCATACCAATAGATTTTCTCTTTTCCATCTCTGGTTCTGAGGCCCATTGCAAGAAGTTTACAACATCATAGGCCATTTGCTCAACTGTTGCCTTTGTTCCATCCTCATAAGTAACAGCACCATCTGAAAGAGGGCTAGGCATAGCAATCTGGTGCCCAGGGAAATATTTATTATAATGCGCACCATCTATTAAATGGAATCCCGCTGGTGGGTCCTCGTATCCTGTAAGTAGAGAAAATACATAATTTGGCCCATGATGACGAGCTTTGATGATTAATGATAAATCTGGGGGTAGGGCTCCGCTATTTGCCGCTCTTGCCGCTTGTTCATTTTTAAAGGGAGCAACAAAGTAATCCGAAGGTAGTGCGTTTCTTTCAAACATTTCACCCTGATCGTTGGGCCCATCAGTAACCTTGTACTGGCTTGCTATTGCCTTTATTTCTGCTGGCGAAAAGCCTAATTCTTCTAAATTTCTATAAGAAATTCTTGAAAGTGAATGACACGCAGAACAAACTTCCTTGTAGACTTGAAACCCTCTTTGAGCGGCTTGTCTATCGAATGTGCCATGATATCCTTCAAATGGCCAAACCATTTTTTTTAATTCTATATCTTCTCCAGCAAAAGTAATATTCGCAAATAAAATTATTATTAATGCAGTTATTATTCTCATTTGAAACCTACAAAGATGTTGGAAGAGTAAGTGTTTTTTCATATTTAGAAATTAAAGGAATTAATACTAAAAAATGAAAAAAGTAGTAAGTGGCTGCAAATCTACTAATTGTAATATATGGCTCTTCGGCTGGCATACCTCCGATATATCCCAAAAGCAGACAGTCGCAAATAAATACAACAAATGCAATACTGAAAATTGGTCTATAATAGCCGCTTCTAACAGGGGATCTATCTAACCACGGCAGTACAAATAATACACCTATAGCAGAAAACATTGCAAGGACCCCTCCGAGCTTAGAAGGCACAGCCCTTAAAATTGCATAAAAGGGTAGAAAGTACCATTCTGGCACAATATGCGCAGGAGTAGACATAGGATTTGCGGGTATATAATTATCTGGATGCCCTAAATAATTAGGCTCATAGAATATAAAAAACGCAAATACTAGAAAATATATGCCAAATCCAAAAAAATCCTTCACGGTGTAATAAGGATGAAAAGGTATAGTATCTACCCCAGGTTTTGCGTCTATGCCTTTAGGGTTATTAGATCCATGAGTATGAAGAGCTACAATATGTAGCAATACTAAACCAACTATTATAAAAGGTAGTAAATAATGCAGAGCAAAAAATCTATTTAAGGTTGGATTATCAACGGAAAAGCCGCCCCATAACCAAGTAACTATATATTCTCCTACAAAAGGAATTGCAGAAAAAAGATTTGTAATTACAGTTGCTCCCCAGTAACTCATTTGGCCCCAAGGAAGAACATAACCCATAAAGGCAGTAGCCATCATTGTTACAAAAATAATAAGACCTATCATCCATAGTAATTCTCTTGGCGCTTTATATGAGCCATAATATAAACCCCGCATAATATGAAGATACACGGCAACAAAAAACATAGATGCACCTACTGCGTGCATATATCTTATTAACCACCCATAATTAACATTACGCATTATGTTTTCTACGCTATTAAATGCAAGTGCTATATGAGGCGTATAATGCATTGCAAGAAAAATACCAGTTATTATCTGTATAACCAAAGCGATTCCTGCAATAGATCCAAAATTCCACATATAGTTTAGATTTTTCGGAGTCTGATAATGCCTAAAATGCTCTAAAAAACTTATAATTGGGAGCCTATGATCAATCCAGCCTAATATGCCTTTTGGTGATTTTTTCTCTATAGAACCATGTGTATCTTGCGTCATATTAACCAATCCTAATTTTTGTATCTGTCAAAAATTCATAAGGAGGCACTTCTAAATTACTAGGCGCCGGACCTTTTCTAATTCTACCTGATGAGTCATATTGAGAGCCATGACAAGGGCAAAACCATCCATCAAATTCTCCTTGGTGAAATAAGGGAATACATCCAAGATGTGTACATATACCTATGGTAATAAGCCATTGTTCTTTGCCTTTTTTAACTCTCTGATCATCTGCTTGAGGGTCTTTAAGAATAGAAATATCAACTTTTCTTGCTTCCTCAATTTCTTGGCTTGTTCTATGAGTAATAAATACAGGCTTGCCGCGCCATTTAACCGTGATAGACTGCCCTTCCTGAATATGACCTATATCAACTTCAATGCTAGATAGAGCAAGTACGTCAGCAGAGGGGTTCATTGAGTCTATAAAAGGCCATACTGCGCATGCAGCCCCAACTGCCGCTATACTTGATGAAGTAAGTACAACAAAATCTCTTTTTGTTTCGTCTGTTGGTTTATTAGTAGAATCTGACATAGTGTAAATTATATCTTTGGTAATTTATGATGATATCATAAAGGCTGGATCTGTAAATAATAATAGCAAATAATCTGATATGTAAACCATATGTGTTACTTATTTATATTCCTACTTTCTTTGTGATGGGATGCGAGCATCATATAATGCGTGGTTGTATCTTTAATTAAAAACTCCTCTTCTTCCCCTATTTCTCTTACAAAACGAGCAGGTCTTCCGGCCCATAATTCTCTTGATTTTATAGCTTTACCAGGTGTAACCAAAGAACCAGCAGCAACAAATCCAAAAGATTCAACTACTACTTTATCCATAATAATAGAGCCCATGCCAATAAACGAGTCTGGATGAAGATTACATGCATGCAAGAGACAAATATGGCCTATTGTAACTCTATCGCCTATTACACATGGTCCATTAAAACGTGATGTATGAATAACAGTACCATCTTGTACATTTACACCAGAGCCTATAATTACAGGAGCAACATCTCCCCTTACTACACTGTTATACCAAATACTTGAATTTTCTCCGATTGTGACATCGCCAATAATATTCACACTACTGCCGACAAAGACTGTTTCATGAATTTTAGGAAATATATTTTTATAAGAAAGCAAATTCATACTAATATTCTTTGATATTATATTTGATGTATAAATCTTTTAATTCATTGCTTTCTCTCATCTTGACCATAGCCTCTGAGACAAAGCGTGCGTAATTGTCGCTATACTCACTTGCTCTGCTAAATGCAATAAAAATTTGATCAGGCACTGGGCTAATATAACCTACATTTTTAATATTAGTAATGTTATTTTTTTGCATATAATATCTAACAACATTTTCATCTTCTATATAAGTCCAAATTTGTTTTTTTTCAAGCTTTTGAATATTATCAGCAACAGCATTCTTCCCGGTTGCAAAGGAAAATAATTCTGGCTTTGTAATATAGAAAGAATAAATATAGGATTTAAGCTCAAGAGGATATGAATATCCGTCTACAAGTCCAATGACATTACCTGAAATTGAATTTACTCCATCGTAAAACCACTTAGAATCTGACGTAACAAATGCTGCTGTCTGGGATGAGGCTTGACTCACAGAGGGAAACACTGCTTTTATTTCATTTATTTTTGCGCCTAGTACGCCATCAATTTCTCCGTTTTCTAATGCTGCAAGAGCATCGTGCCATGGCATAAGCTTATATTGTACTTCTATGCTATTTTTAGCAAAAATTTTTTTCGCAAGCTCAACGAGCATACCTTCTTCAGAATCTCCAGGCTCGCAAGCATAAGGGCAATAATAATCTGATGCTAATATAATTTTTGTAGGCGCTGGGTGGGCCTTTGCCACTACTTCTTCTTTCTTCTCCTCAGTTTCCTGATGACTTGCAAAAACATTGCATGCTGCCTGCGATATAAGTAGTGTAACTAATATCATCTTTATGTTGCTGATCCAAATATATGGTTTATTTTTCATGATTCCTCTTTTAAAATAGCTAGTATTTACTGATAGAGATAAAACTAAATGAAAATAGATGATAAAGGAATTATTTTGCAACAAAGCTTCATGCAAGAAAATATGTTGTTGCTCAAAATCCTATCTGAAAACCATGGTATATGCTCAGGTATTGCAAAAAATATCAATACACAAAAAAAATATGACTTTAATGTAGGCAATTTAGTTAAATTTGAAAGATTTGCTCGCTTAGAAAACCAATTAGGAGTTATTAAGTGCTATAAAATTAAATCTTTTCAATTCGCAATTTTGGAGTCCAAGCTTAGTTTATATATGTTTCGGAATTTATCAAATTTAATTAGTGCATCTTTTACAGATTACGAACCATGTAGAGCTGTTTTTAGTGGGCTTGAAGATTTTTTGCAGTCGATAGGGAAAAATTCTTGGCTAAAATATATCAAGCTAGAAATAGAAGTGCTAAAACACGCAGGTTATGGGCTTGTGCTTAATAAATGCGCTGTTTCTAATATAGAAAACGACTTAATTTACGTCTCTCCCAAATCAGGCAAGGCTGTTTCTAGGGATGCTGCTAAAGGCTACGAGCATTTACTTCTTAAGCTTCCAAATTTTATATCTAACTCACAAGAACCTAAAAGTTCGGAAGAAATTGTAGAGGGGCTAAATTTGACAGAATATTTTTTCAAAAGATATATTTGGCCAAAGAAGTCTAATAGCGCATATCAGGAACAAGAAAGAGTCATACTCAAGAAAATAGCATTAATATTATAGCATATTTTCTCAGGTGGCTAAGTGAAAGACCCCCTATAGCTGTTGCAATTTTATTACAAATTTTTCAATTATTAATCAAATATATCATCTACAATATAGATACTAACTTTAATTCTAATTAAAAGTGATATTTTTACTAATTTTTTTATAGAAAATCAATTATTTTGAGATTAAAATGTAATAAGTATAACTTACATAGGATCAATTATGATCATAAAAGCTACAAAATATCCATCTCTAAAAGTTTCTTTAGGCAACAAACAGCCTAAGCGTTTTTTTCTCATGGCTCACAAAATGCAATCTCATGCCACAAGCCCTATTGGCATAGGAGTCTATAATTTAATGATAACAATGATAGGAGCTGTCTGAGTAGTTTCTTTTATAGCAAAGCGGATGATTCTAATTAGAATCTAAAAAATACAAGTTTTATTTAAAGGGCGATGCAATCTTAATGTGACATTTTTAGCACTAACTTTCAACTTTCGTAGCTCCCATATTCTTTTTTTAACAAATGGATTATCTCTTTATTGTAGATAAATATTTTTTGTATAAAAAAATAATAATTTCGCCTCTTTTATTATTTTTGCTATGAATTTTTTAAAACCTTTAGCTGTTGCAGCGGTTACTTCTTGCATAAATTCAGTGCTTAATGTTTTAAGTACTTCAAAATTTTTACACGCTCCAATACCAGTAAATAAAAATACACAAGCTAGTAGAAGCCATTCTACCTCAGTAATTGATAGTATAGACAAAACATGCGCCACAAAAGATAAAAAAATTAATAAATTTTCTAATTTTGGCGTAATATCTAACCTCATTAAAATTACAGAATTAGATTTTCTACAAAAATACGATGAAGATAGAGTTAATATTGATGTAATTACTCAAAACAAAAAAGATGGTAGAAGGCATAAACAAAAAAGATTGCGCCAGCTTATGAATGATGATAAAGTAGCATCTTGTGACAGGGGCTGGATAAAGCAAGATTATCATCAAATTCAAAGGGGAACTAGAAAAAGCATTAGAATCCCGCCGGGAAAACATCTCTCTCATTGGAGGGGCTTTGAAGCGCAGAAAGGATATTCTTATTTATATTCAAGTTTACAAGATATTAAGCTACATAAATTACAACATAAATTTGATGGTTACGGCGCAAAAAATATAGATAGAGGCAAAACTTGCAAAGTACAAGAACTAGAAAATAGCACAATTAAACAAAAGCCGATAAAAGTTAGAAAAAATAGATCAAAATGATAATGCTAAAACAACAAGAAATAGATTCTGTATTGAAATTAAGTGGCAAGCAAAGATATACATATTTTATCAAAAAAGTAACGGACACAGAAGTAATATGGGCTTTATATAAAGATGGATGGGCGTTAGTTCGCAATGATGCAGATAAAGTTTTTATGCCTATTTGGCCTTATAAAGAATATGCTCAGCTTCTTTGTATGGGAGAATGGTTAGAGTATCAGCCTGCAGAAATAGATTTATACGAATTTATTGAAGAAGTTTCTCAGGAGCTGAAAAAAAATAATATAGCACCTTGTATATTCTTGACTCCTAACGATTTTGGGGTTTGTTTAGAAATGGATATACTTTTATCAGATATAGAAAATAAATTAGATGAAGATTTTTTTAGATAGTGCAAATATTCAGGAAATAGAGGATGCTCTTAGTCTTGGGATTATAGAAGGTATAACAACAAATCCTACTTTAATTGCCAAATCTGGCAAAAACCCTAGGCAAATATTATCACAAATTTGCGGGCTTACAAAAATTGAAGTTAGCGCAGAAGTATTTTCCGAGGAATATACAAAAATAATAGAAGAAGGGAAATCTTTGTATGATATTGCAGAGAATATAGTATTAAAACTTCCTCTGACTATAGACGGATTAAAAGCATGCAATTTCTTTGCATCTAAAGGTTTAAAAACAAACATAACACTTTGCTTTAGCCCGGCCCAGGCCTTGCTTGCCGGAAAATCTGGCGCTACCTACATTTCTCCTTTTATAGGTAGATTAGATGATATAGGAGAAAATGGACTGGATTTAATTAGCGATATTAAAGAGATATATTCAAAAAGCAGCTCTATTAAAACACAAATTTTAGCTGCATCTATAAGATCTGATCAGCATATAATTTCTGTTGCTAAAATAGGTGCGGATGCTGCTACTATTGCTTATAAGCTTTTGCTTAGAATGTTTGCGCATAAGCTTACAGATAAAGGACTAGAGATATTTAGAAACGATATAAAAACATCAGGAATAGACCTTTCCATAAAATAATCTGAGATTTTATAAAAATACTTTCAGTTTTGAAGATTCCTATTATAATCTCCTAAAACCTATATATGTGCTTCTTTTGTAAATAAGCATTTGGTACATTACAATTTTGGATCAATAAATTAATGCTGATATTACTCGCTAAATCTATACTCGTACTTGTAATTGTATGTTTATTGCTTTACGGAGCTTTAAAGATTTTGCAATATTTCATGAAATCAAGTGGCGGAAATTTATTCCTAGGGCGGGAAAATAATTTAAAACTTAATTCGTACCTATATTTAGATTCTTCGTCAAAGATTATAAATTTCTCATGTAAAAATAGACACTATATAGTGCTAATTGGAAAAAATAATGATTTAATAATAGATAGTTATGATAATAAAGATTCTTAGATTATTTGTATTTTCATTTTTGTATCTTCCGATAGAAAGTTTTGCTAATAATAAAATTTTGGCTAATGATATTGCTGGGGTACT
>JANRMA010000135.1:0-2362 GCA_033762035.1 Rickettsiaceae bacterium | reverse complement strand
AATGAGAATTTATACAAAATAAATAATACAAATCAATCTATAAAGTGTCTTCTTTAATATTATCAGTTTCGTTAATATTATCAAAATAAGCTTTATTTATTTTGTTTAGTTTTAATCTATTCTTAAAAAAATCATGTATCTTTAAATTATCTTGCAAAGATTACTAGTTTTTGTATACTAAAAAACTTAAAAACAAATAACCACCAACTAAATATGATAAATATTTCTAAGTTATTTAGGCAAATTCCAAGTTTTTATAAGTTATTTCCTGCTCCTAAAAATCAAATAATCAGATTATTTGGAATATTTGTTTTATTTAATTATATTATTTTGTGGATTATAACAGATAATTTCTTCCAACAAGATAAATATTATTATGGTTTACAAATTTCATCCTTATTATTATGTATGTTACTTTGTTTAGTAGATTTTTGGCCCTCCAAATTGCGATCTTATAATAAATTAATTTGGTATATTTCGGTCATTTATTGTATACCGTTTTTTTGCACTTACACATTACTTTGCAATATAAAGTCTCCTGAATGTAGGGCAAACGTTATTGTGTGCATTCTGTGGCTTGCTCTTATTACTAATTGGATATCAATGATAATTATCATTATAGTAGGAGTATTTTTCGGCTTTTTTGCCTATAGCCTAAATTACAATATTAGCGAAATAAACCTATCATCTATTGAAGGTTATTTAGCTAATTATATATGGGTTATTATTACAAGTGCAGTTTTTAGAAGAAAACAAGAAGAGTTTTATCAAGAGAATAGAATAGACTCTATAAATATAGAACTTAAAAAAGCTCTATCTACAAAATCGGAATTTTTAAGAAATTTTGTCCACGAAGTACGCACTCCAGCCCATGGATTTGCAAATATATCAGAAGGTTTGAGAGATAATTACGAAACTCTAGGAGATTTTGATAGGAAAAAATATATTATCGATATAGCACAAAATGCGAATAGATTAAAAGGTCTTGTGAATACACTACTTGATTTATCAATGTTAGAAAATGGCAAAATGGAGCTCAAAAAGGAATTATTTGATTTTAATACATGCCTTAAAGATATGATTGTAGAATGTAATTCCTTATATTTAAACAATAATAGTAGAATCAAAATTATTAATACAACTTTTAACGATAATGAGAATAATATTTTTGCTGATAAAGAGCGCATCACTCAAGTACTTAGGAACTTATTTACTAATGCAATAAAATTTACTACGAAAAAAAATGTAACAAGTGAAGTAGCTGAAGTAATTGAAGTAAATGCAAGAGGGGCCGAGAAGAATGGTAAGAATTTATTGCATTTTTATATAAAAGATAGAGGCATAGGCTTAATTGAAAACGAAAAAAAGGAAATTTTCTCTTCGTTTTTTACGGGCTCTAATAATCAAAAATCCTCAGTAGAGCTTGGTCTTGGGCTTGGGCTTGGGCTTGCAATTAGTAAAAAAATTATTCAAGAACATAACGGAGTAATTTCAGCAACTAATAATGAGGAGGGGGTTGGTGCACAATTTTCTTTCGAAATTCCATTATATAATTACGAAGAATCTAGTATAGAAATAACAAATCAGACTAATAACAAAAGCAAAGACCTTGCAGATAAACTAGCTACAAACAAACAAAATATCACTATTTTAATGATTGAAGATGAAGAAACATGTCTAAATTCAATGGAATTAATATTATTATCAGTGAATATAAATTTAATTAAAGCAAGAAGCTGCAAGGAGGGTATTAGCAAATTGCAGGAACATAGGAAATCTATTAATTTATTGCTATTAGATATGATGTTACCGGATGATAATGGGGTTAATATAATTGCCGAGCTTAGAAGCACAAATCAATTTGCAAATTTGCCCGTAGTAATACAAACAGGACTTGCTATCGATGATTACAAAGCATTTTCTGAGGAATTAGGTATTTATGGAATTCTTAAAAAGCCATATTCAAAAATAGAGGTTTTAAATTTAATAAATTCTCTTTATGGCGACAAGGATAGAATTTAATCCGGTATAACAATTTCCGGATCCCGTTTTGCAACGGAATGACAAGAGAGAGTCATTCCTGGGCTTCTTTGTCATTCCCGCGCTTCTTTGTCATTCCCGCGAAGGCGGGAATCTACCCTTACCATTTCCTGGATCCCCTCTTTCGAGGGGATGACAAGAGAGGGAGGGCTGTCATTCCCGGGCTTCTTTGTCATTCCCACGAAGGTGGGAATCCAGAATAAATATCTCTACTGGATCCCCTCTTTCGAGGGGATGACAAGAGAGAGAGTCATTCCTAAGCTGCGGCGGGAATCCAGAATAAATATCTCTACTGGATCCCCTCTTTCGAGGGGATGACAAG
>JANRMA010000134.1:0-6917 GCA_033762035.1 Rickettsiaceae bacterium | reverse complement strand
AATCAAGTAATAGAATTATTATAGAGAGATACAAACACAAGTCAATATATAAAATATCACCAGGGCACTACACCGCCTACTGTAAACCTAACCCCCCGGACTTATTACCTTTCACACCGAGATTTTTGACTTTTTGGGGTTTTTGTGCGGAAGTCGGGAGAGTTATGTATAATATAAGTACCACAATATATTTTATATATTTCTAACTTTTGGCCCTAAGAATCTCTTATTTCTTTTAATATAGTTAATAAATTGAGTAATGGAGTCTACCAAATCATCATTTTTACACGCGGGGAAGTTTATTAATTGGTTAAATATAATATCCCTATAATAACCAGAAAAAGGGAGTAAAATTCTCCCTGATTCAAATATATCCATACATGTAGCGAATCTTGTAATTTTATCAGTTTTTACTTTGATAGGCACAAGGTTTACTACGCCTTCTCTCTGTAAGTCTTGTAATAAAGATTGGCCGCTTGCTTTATCTTCTATTAAAATTTTAGCAGGAGAAAATTTCTGAATAAGTTTTTTGACTTCATTTTTTAACTCAGGATATTCTAGCTTTTCTTCAATTGCAGAAATTAAATAATATCTATCATCAATTACGCCCCAGTTTGTCATAGCGGTAAAATCTGAGTCATTATTTACTTTGATTGCAGTGTCCCAGCTTTGGATTATATAATCAAATTTTTCTGGGAGTATTTTATAGAATTTGAGATATTCTGGCTTTAGAACTCCCGCGCTAAGCTTATCTGGTTCTTGCATATATTGTGCATTAAAAATACTTGGACCTAATTCTTTTTCAAGGCGCTCTATTTGTATTTGGCCAAATAGTTTTTCAGAAATACTAACTCCTGCATCTATTTCCGTTTTATAATTTCCTATTCCAAAAAAAAGCCTTCGTCTTGGCATAACTGGTATTTTTAGCAAGGTCCATTCTTCTGAATTGTTTGATAATAAATATCCGGATAAATCTTCTTCGTGCAGCCTTTGCTGGACAATAATAATTTTTCCTTCGGCTCTATTATTTAGCCTTGTAGAAAATGTTTCGCAAAACCACTTTATTGTTTTATTTCGTAATTTTTCTGAAGACATTTGCGATGGGTTGTGTGGATCGTCTACGATTAATATATCTCCTCCCTCTCCAGTTGCTGTTCCTCCTACTGAGGTTGCAAATCTAAACCCATATTTGCTTGTCATGAATTTACTTTTTTGATTTTGCTTTTTGTGGATTTGTGTACCGGGGAAAATTTGTTGATACCAAGGCGAATTGATGATAAATCTTGTATCCATAGAAAGTTTATTACTTAGAATCTGAGAATAGCTTGCTGCCATAATTCTTAAAGCAGGATTATGTCCAAGAAGCCAAGCCGGCCATGCAACACTTATAGAAAGAGATTTTAGCGCTCTTGGAGGCATATTGATAATTAATCTTTTTATTTGTCCCTTTTCACATGCGGTTAAATATTCTGAGATTAAATCTATATGCCAGTTGCTTACATATTCTGCTCCTGGGTTTATTGTGTTAAAAACCTTGTGAATAAAACATGGCAAATCCTTTTTGAGAATAGATTTTATTATATCTGGGTTATTATTCATGTATTTTCTATTTTAGTTCTATCTTTTAGGACTTTTGCGATAAATTCATCTATAATTTGTTGGTCCAATTTTTCATCAAATATTTCTTCTTGTTCGAATAATTTTTCTAACTTTTTTAGCTGTTTAATGGTAGTAACTAGTTTATGCAGTGTATCTGCCAGATTTTTCTGCGTTTTATGCTTTTGATCAAATGCGCTTTGCATTTTTAGATCTTCTATTTCATCTTCCAGATGATTTTGCAAAAGAGCTACTGATTCTTCGAATTTAGGCAGCATATTTTTTTTGTGGTTATTCTTCATAATGTATTTTTTCTCCCCCTGTTATTGGGCTTAAACCTACTAATTGTCTTTTTTCGTTTATTGTCATAAATTCTGCCCTAGAAATTTTTTCCCATAAAACTTGTCGTTTTTCGGTAAGTGCTGATATATTATCCCTGTCAAAATCTATAGTAATTTCTCTATTTGTTAGCTGAGAAAACCAGCAAGACATACTATCTGATAAATTATCTAACATTGGAATTATAGTCTCTTCCCATAATGCAAGCCTTGCTTCCTGCATATTACTGTAAGTATTATCACCAGAAATACCAAGTAATTGCGGCGGCAATCCAAAAGCAAGAGCTATCTCCCTTGCCGACATATTTTTTGCTTCTAAATAATCCATATCTTTTGGGTTGATGCTTATATCTTTCCAGTCCAATCCTCCTTCTAGTAATAGGGGTCTTCCTGCATTACTTGCGCCCGAGAACTTATCGTAAAGTTGTTCTTGCAAGCGAAGAAATTGCTCTTCGGACAAATATTGGCCAGAATCTTTCATCACTAAGGCGCCTGTAGGCCTTGCTCCATTTTTTAATAAATTACTATTCCACTCTGAGGTGATATTATGTAAATTAATGGCCTTGGTTGCGGCTTTCAAAGGAGACATACCAATATAAGGAGAATAAGGATTATATGTTTTAATATGTAAAATCTGGCCTTTTTGATTTTGTTGATTTATATAGAAATTTGTCTCTTTGCCGGCATTTTTATAAGAATAATGAGAAACTAGCCCATCTTTAAATTTTAGCTCTACATTACTGGCTGGTAATAAATGTAGAGAATTAATAATAGAATTCTTGCAACTACATGCTATATAAGAATTACCGAATAAAAGCTTGGAAGCAATTAGAGAGGCAAAAAATTCTGCCCCCGACTGCATTAAATTTGGCCTTTTTAGTAAATTGACCAAAGGATGACTATTTCCTCCTATTTTATAAGATTTTTTATTATCATAAATTATCCAAGGTACATGACTTACCGCTTGCGAAATTATGTTAATACATCTATAAACTATTACATTATTGGAATATTCTTCTACGCCGGCATTTTTGGGGTCTATTAGAAAATTTGGTATAAAGAGATCTTGTAGAGATTTTTTTCTGGCGGGCTATTGTAAAATAGCTTATTAATATAGCGTGATATCATTGTTATACTCTGTTTATTATTTTATGTTAACAGTTTAATAAGTTTTTGATGCTTATACCATTTGATATACACGATTTTTTTGCATCGCTAATAGATTGAAAACCAATAATTTAATGAGAAACGTATAATAATTATTTGAGTATTAGAAAAAATAGTTTAATATGATATTATAAAACAGTTGGTAAATATATGGGACCACAGGTAATAGAACTGCTTTTGCTTGCATTTATAACATTTATTATTATTAATAAACTTATCTCTACGCTCGGAGCTTCCGACGAAGATGTGAGTGCAAAGTCAAAATTTGGCAGCAAAATAAAAATAAAAGATGTAACTTCATCTGGGCGCGACTGGACAGATGCTATGGGTTTTGGTGATATATTCGGGTCTGATTCTTTGGAAAATATTGATCCTGAATTATTAGAAAATCCGCAAGATAAGGAAATAGTAGAATCTTTACAAAGTTTATCTCTCAAAGTAGATGCATTTACTCCTGCAAAATTTATCAATAGTGTTAGTAAAGTTTGGAAATGTGTTATCACCGCATTGCAGGATAAAGACTCTAACACGCTTGAACAATTAGTAGATTCAAGATTTATTGATAATATAAAAGGACTTAGAGATCACTATTGTCATGTAAATCTAAATTTTCCACCAAAAATTCAATACTCTAACGTGACTTTTTTTGGTAATAGTATTATAGTTAAAGTGATGATTTCTGCTGATATAATTCAGAAGGAAGAATGGACATTTATCAGGAATGAATCCCAAACTGGCTCTAACTGGTTTTTGTCTAATATTGAAAAACATATATAATATATAATGAACATAGAAAGGTCTTTAGAATCTAAGGCAAAACCTTTGTGGATACGTGTGAAAGCACCAAATGGAGAGGGTTATAATTCCGCTAAAGCATTAATTGAAAATAATAAACTTCATACCGTATGTCAAGAAGCTGCCTGTCCTAATATAGGAGAATGCTGGTCTAAAGGCCATGTTACTGTAATGATTTTAGGATCTGTTTGTACAAGAAGCTGCAAGTTTTGTAATGTTAAAACAGGCTTGCCAGATAAGTTAGATCCGCATGAGCCGGCAAGGCTGGCAGATGCAATATCAAAACTTAAACTTTCTCATGTAGTTATTACTTCTGTAGATAGGGATGATTTAGACGATGGAGGAGCATCTCATTTCGCCGCCTGTATCAATGAATTAAGAAACAAATGCTACGGCGTTACAATAGAAGTACTTACTCCAGATTTCCTTAGAAAAGAGGGTGCAGCTGAAATAGTTGTAAAGGCAAAACCAGATGTATACAACCATAATATCGAGACTGTACCTTCTTTATATAAACAAATTAGGCCAGGGGCTAGATATTATAATTCTATTCACTTGCTACATAGTGTCAAAAAACTAGATCCTAATATTTTTACAAAATCTGGTATGATGGTTGGACTCGGGGAAACTAAAGAAGAAGTTATACAAGTAATGGAAGATTTAAGGGCCGCTGATGTAGATTTTTTAACAATAGGTCAATATCTCCAGCCTTCCCTTTTACATGCAAAAGTAGAGAGATTTGTTACGCCCGAAGAATTTGACTTTTACAAAAGGATGGCTTATGCGAAAGGTTTTTTAATGGTTTCTTCTAGTCCGCTTACTAGGTCTTCTTATCACGCAGATAGTGATTTTATAAAATTAAAGCAAGCAAGGCGCATGAATGCTGATAAAAACATTAACGCCGAATCTGGTGCTCTATGTTAAAATTTGCGGACTCTAGGGTTATGAATTTTACTGCATTTCAGCTATATTGTATGGTGCTAGATATAGAAAAATACCCAGAATTTGTACCTTGGTGCTCTAATGCAAAAATTTTGCTAAAAGAGCGCCAAGAGATAGAAGCTGAACTTGGCATAGATTTTGGCATTTATAGCAAATCTTATATTTCGCGGATTATACATGGAATATCTGGTGAAGATCAGTATTATATTAGTATTCATCAGAAGGAAGGGCCGTTTGAATATATGAATACTAATTGGTTTTTTACAAAACAAGAAAAATTCAGTACTTTAGTGGCTTTCGAGATGGAATTTCAGCTTAAAAGTCAATTTATAGAAAAAATATTAAGTGCCGTATTTGATAATGCAGCAAATTCAATGATAGTAGCTTTTGAAAAAAGAGCGGGAGAAATATATGGGAAAAGTGAGTCCATTGCACAAGCAAAATAGAAGTAAAATTTATGAAGGCGCCTCTAAGGATGTATTTCAGATGAACGACGAAGAGAGTGCGCTAATATTTTTCTTTAAAGATGAAGTAAGAAGAGGTGAAGAAAAAATTACCATCTCTGGTAAGGGAGTATTAAATAATTCTGTATCAGGGTTTTTAATGGAAAAAATAGATATGGTTGGCATAGACCATCATTTTCTGGAAAAAATTAATATGAGAGAACAATTAGTTCAAATCTTAGATATTATTCCTATACAAGTTAAAATTAGCAATGTTGCATTAGATAATTACGTTGCAAATTATGGAGTTCAAAGTGGGTATGTATTCGAAACCCCTATGATTGATTTTAGAGCTAAAAATAAAACAGGACTTTATCCTCCAATAAATGAAAACCAGATAGAAGGATTTTATTGGGCCTCCAAAGAGGAAATTAAGCAGATTAAAAAAATTAGCCTTAGAGTAAATGATTTTTTAACTGGGTTTTTCGCAGGTATCGGACTTAGACTTGTAGAGTGTAGTTTAGAATTTGGAAGAGTCTTTAACGGGGAAGAGTTTATTATTATGCTCGCTGATGAAATTTCTATTGAGACATGTATATTATGGGATTTAATTACTAATCAGAAATATGATATTGATACTATATTTCAACATCAAAATCCTATTATGATTTATAAAGAAATTGCCCGCAGAGTTGGAATAAAGGTGTAATTGTGAAAGTAGACGACTCGATAAATTTTGAAGCTGAAATTTTAAGACTAAAAAAAGAGCTTGATGCTGTAATACTTGCGCATTATTATCAGGATTCAGAAATACAAGATGTTGCAGATTTTATAGGAGATTCCTTAGAGCTTGCAAAAAGAGCGCGAGAAGCTGATGCAAAATACCTAATATTTTGCGGTGTAAAATTTATGGCAGAAAGCGCTGCCGTTCTTAACCCTGATAAAAAAGTGATTATCCCTGATATACATGCAGGATGTTCTTTAGAATCTTCCTGCCCACCGGATAAGTTTAAAGAATTTATTAGTAAGTTTCCGGATCATGCTGTAGTTACATATATAAATTCTTCAGTTGCAGTAAAAGCATTATCTGATTATATCGTTACTTCTTCTAATGCTCATAAAATTATTGAATCTATTCCAGAATCAACCCCCATAATATTTGGGCCCGATAAGCATTTAGGTAATTACTTAAGCAAAAAAACTGGAAGAAAAATGGTGTTGTGGCCAGGAACTTGTATGGTGCATGAAAATTTTAGCGAACGTGAGTTAATACAGCTAAAAACTCAATATCCAGCAGCAAGAATTATAGCCCATCCCGAATGTCCCGAGGAATTACTATATTATGCAGAACATGTTGGCTCTACATCTTCTATGCTGACATATACTAAAAATTTTAATGGTAGTGAATTTATTGTTCTGACTGAGCCTGGCATTATTCATCAAATGAGAAAATTTGCTCCAGATTCTAAATTTTATGATGTACCATCGATGGGCGAAGCAGGGTGCGTTAAGTGCTCTGATTGTCCTTTTATGAAGTTAAATACTTTAGAGAAACTATATTTATCCATGAAAAACAAAGGTCCAGAAATAGTGGTAGATCCTATATTATCCAAACAAGCTTTAATTCCTTTATCTA
>JANRMA010000133.1:0-3145 GCA_033762035.1 Rickettsiaceae bacterium | reverse complement strand
TCGCGGTCTTGCACCGTTTGGGTCAATTGCAAGAGCCTATCGGCTAGGGTGCTTTTGCCATGGTCAACATGGGCGATAATGCTAAAATTTCGGATATTCTGACGATTCATGTGTCTAACAGCGCCAACTTTCTTAAACCAATTTGCATTTGTTCACTAAGATTATCGCTATTATAGCAGAAAGTCTAAACTACTGAAATCAACAAACCATCTTTCATTTATTTACAAAATGTTATAAAAAATATTAATAAATTAATATGCTATTCTAAGAATGTAGACATAATAGATATAGAGTTTTATAGTTTTGATATGATTAATAAAATGTTTGGGAAAGCCATAAGAAAAAAGAGATTGTTTATGGGTATATCACAAGAAGAACTCGCTCATAAGTCTGGTTTGCATAGAACATACATAGGTGCAATAGAACGAGGTGAAAAAAATATTTCTTTAAAAAATATGGAAAAGTTAATAAATGCTTTAGAAACTAGCTTCATTGATGTTTTTCTTGAGGTTCAAAAGCACATAGAAAATGAGAATAATGAACGCTAAAATCCCTAAAACCCCGTCCTTAGAACTATTAATTGAGCTATTAGCTGATTATGGCGATCGTACAGATGAAACATTAGATGAAAGAGTAGAGCGAACAACTATTGATGATGCAAGGTATTTAATAAAGTTATTTACTTCACTTTTTAGAGAGTTATTACTTAAACATAATTTTGATAGTCGCGCAATCACAAGATTAACAACCAAATTTCGTGATGCTGGAAGACGCTCTCCTCCATGGCAAAGTGGCTCTGAGACAGGCAATCGTAGACCACAAGATGGGAAAGATGGGAATAGGCAAAATAGATGGTTATTTGACAAAAATCATAAGTTTTATGCAAGTGAGCAGGTAGCGACTCTAACAGAAATACGTTACATTCTTCAAACATTATCAATGGATAACGCGCCTAAAATGCCAGATAATAAATTAATGTTTTCATTTACCAGTATTTTAGGACACCCTTTTGAGCCTGGTAGATTTCTAGATCCAATACAGCTAGTACCAATTGATTTTTTGAAGTTTATTGAAAATGCACGTTATCTTGAGTCTGGACATATTTTACCATTGGGAAGAGGTGGTAAACATACACCAGATAATGCTACTCTTATGCTTAAAGATAGTAATCGAATACAAGCTGATTTGACTCGTAACGAACTTTTAGATTTAATGGCAAATATATTACGTAGACATGGTTATCAAGTGATACACTCTTAAAAATCTAATTTATTTATTGCGGATTCTCTCAATTTATTAGCACGAACTCGCACTTCTTCAGATTCCCGAATTAAGTTCCCAATTTCTTTCTGGATTTCAATACTAGGAATTGGTATGGGTATTTCACCTATTCGAGTGTGTGAGATAGTTTCGATAACTGACGCATATCTTCCTTGGTCAATTAATTTTTGTCCAGTTGGCGATGATAGAAAGGCATATAGATAACCAGCATCAACTAACGCATTATTGGGAATAACCCTAATACAATGGTCAGATATTGAACAATTTGATAATTCTGAATTAACATAACGCACACGTCCAGTGCTACCAGAACGTGTAATTAAAATCCACCCCTCTTCTACAATTAAGTTTTGTGATCGTGCAAATGACAAAGGTTGGTATTTATAATCTATATCATGAATTTGAAAAATTTGAGATGTAGATAGAAAAGGAATTGATTTATCAGAATTCTCTACATACTTCCGTTTATGTCTGGTAGGTACAAAAATATTACTACAAATATCTTTTAGAGATATTATCTGATAACCTTTATCAACCAATGACATAATATGCAAATAAGCATCATTAGCTTCTGGATTATAACTCCAAGCGTTTAATGTAAGACGCTGGTTAAGCGTATCTAAATCTATTAGAAATCCATACTGATTTTGATGGCATATATCCCCTGTTTTTAGAAATTCATTCCACTTACTTAAAACTTCAATTGTATCATCCATCAATATATTTGATTTGTTATTTTTTACATTATTGCCATTATCATCTAATTTATATAATGGAGCGCCCCTCCTATCATGCCCTACATGCTCGCAAACACCAAAAAAGATTTTATGATTTTTTGTAGGTATCGTCTTTTTTAACAGAATAAGGCTTGCAATAGTACCTGTGTATGGTTGAAAAGTATCAGGTGGTAAATCAATTACTGCTAAAACCGTTAAGTTTTTTAATATCCATTTTCTAACTTCTATAGTATTAGAATCGTTACCGCTTAAGGTTTGACGAGGCAAAATAATTGCAGCTTCTCCATTATTTTTCAATAGTTTCACGCATACTTCTATAAATAAGCGTTCTGGGTGTTGATATTTAGATAAGTTTGATGAAGGAATCCCGTTAACGAGTTGATGACCTAAATCATATTGTTCTAAAATTTCACTATTTGTTATTTGAATATTTGTACCAAATGGGGGGTTAGTAAAAACTTTTGTGAAATGTTCAAGAGGTAATATACTATCCGCTATATTTAGGCTATCACCTACTGATAAGTTATTGAAAAATCTACCGCCCAAAATCGTTGTATATTCTCGGGCTATATTCACTAAATCAGACTCAATATCTTGCCCAAAGATGTTATTTTCGGAGATGTCTTTTCTTGGATATTGCTCCTCAGATTCAATAATATCTCTTGTTAGCTTTAGATTCAAAATCGTTTTACTTATAAAATTTCCCGTACCACAAGCAGGATCACAAATAATATCATATCGCGTAGGGTTTAATAGCTCAAATGCTAAATTAACTACAACTGGTGGGGTAAAAAATTGTCCACGCCCGCCTTTGAATTGACCTGAATTAAATATTTCATAAACATCTGCTAGAGGAGATATATAACTACTATTAGCGAGTAAGGCATAATCCTGTAGAGATTTTACTATTTCTGCAACCCAATAAAAACCAAGATCAAAATCATCTAAGGGTAAATTTTTTTCTACTTTACCTATGTTAAGTATCCTTTGATAAACCTTTTTTCTTCCAACATCATTTAATAATTCTTCATCTAATGCGTAAAAGTTAATATTCTCGTCAGAAGATAATTCGTCTATTATTTTATAAATAACTAGCCGAGCAACTTCTTTGGCTAATCGTGATTCTG
>JANRMA010000132.1:0-3485 GCA_033762035.1 Rickettsiaceae bacterium | reverse complement strand
CTTTGCTAATAGAGTTTTTGATTATATATATTCGGCATTTTCTGGGTGTTATGCATATATTAAGAAAATATCTCTAAAAATATTTGGTGAAGTTCCGGGCGATAAAACAACTAATGTTAACGGGCTTCCTCAGGGCCATATTCCTGCAAGTACCGCGCAAAAAAGCGGACAAGATCATCGAAAAGATCATAAGCGGATGGGTACGAGAGGGGCCTTTGCTGCGAAGATTTTACGCGATAGAAAGAATGATACTAATATGCAACATTAGAAGAATAAAACTATTTTTATTAATATAATTATACTGATAATACTTAAAAAGTAAATTATATGCAATATAATAAAAGTAAAAATTAATTAATATGTCAAAATTCCTCTTAAGGTTACGCGCTGCTTTGTCAGGATCTACAAAGCAAGATCCAAGAATCGAAAAAAGTAAAGCTGATGCACCTAAATCAACAGTATCTTCTCTTGCAGAAGCGGTGAAAACAGTAACGCGAGTTCTATCGCCAGCAGCTTCTCAGTTAACTCCGGAAGAGGCTAGAGCAAAAGCCGTAGAGGCAGTAAAAGAAGCATGGATAGAGGCGTTTAAACAGCAGAACAAAGATTCTTTGGATCAATTGTCGCCACAAGAAAGAGCTGCATTAATCTCTAGAGCCGAGAATATGTTGGTTAATAATAGCATAGAAGAATTGAAAGAGTTAAAGACACCAGAGATCAAAATTCCATCTGGCGGAGATATTATACATTTTGCTCATATTAACAATATTAAAATAGACGGCCATCCTGCGTATGCATATGCTTTGATGCATGGTTTAGAATCTATAGGTGCAGGCGAAGAAGGTGGATTGATATATAAAAAATACAAGGACATAATGCCGCGGGGGACTCGTGTTAAATTCGACCCTAAGTCAACAACAGATTTGCAGACTTCTGGGGAGACAATAGTAGATTACATAGTCAGGAATAAACTTGAAGTAGAAGAAGTTGAAGCCAACGCATTTAAAAAAGATTATGTAACAGAATTTGAGAAGAAGACTGCTATTGATAAAAATCATGAGGACCTTATAGAAGACATTATATCAAAAGATGAAGCCATAGCAGAGAAATATATTTCTTGGATACCAGCTTCAATGATGTATTTACCTGTAAAATTATATACTGATCAGGGCGAGCAGATAGTTAAGCCAATTCAGTATCTAGTTGAGCATCATTTAGAAGGGGGGAATTACAATGCAGATTTTATTGGCAAGATTTTTCCAGGCAAGGAGTCTAAACCCGAAAAGCTTAATAATGAAGTGCTTGGCTATTATTCTCAATTACAAAATTTAATAATTGAGGATCAATGTATAGATGAGACCTCCACAATAACTACTCTACAATATATTTTAGAAAACCCCAAGATTACAGCCAAGAATAAAGAGCATTTAGTAAAGCAAATATTAGAAAGTAATACCTACATAGCTGGCTACCGGCCTATGGACTATTTTTTGCGCCAAAACTACTCACTCGAGACTCAACAAATTGTACATACTGCAGTTTTTGAACAAAATATCTCAGATTTTATTAACAACGACACTAAAATACAAAATCATAAAAACGAAGTAAAGCCTGCAATAGTATATTTTTTGGAGAGTAAGGGTATAGATCGCGTAGAAAAACAAAAAATCCTAAGGTCTCTATTAAATCTAAACGATAACAATTATGAGGCTCCGACAATAGATGGAAAGTCCTTAGAAGAATATTTTAGAAGCAACCCTTTAGAGACGAAAGAATCTATTAGTTTGGTGGTGGAAGAGTTATTTAATTTAGAGAGAGCAAAAAACCAGAATCAAAATCTAGAGCAGCTGACGGAGGGTCTTCGTACTGCTTATGCTGGCTCAAGTGATGAATTAAAGGAGCACTTAGAACATCAGATAGACAGACATATGAACTACGAAACTATTCCGCGGGATTCAAGTGTCGATCTAACCACGCAAAAAGAAGTAAAGATCTTAAATGATTTTATGAGAGATATAGATAGGCAGGATACACAACAAGTTGTTCGCAAATATCTGATCTTGCCAGCTGAGGAGACGAACCGGGACATTTTGCTCAGTAATCCTTCCTCCTCGAAAGAAATCATACAAAAAGCTGTGCTTGCTGGCAAAAACCCAGAAGATGTAAAAAAAAGTATAGATAATTTTTTTGCAGGGTCCCCTGTAGAGGCTATTATTAATCATTGTGAGTCTAATAATGTAACAATAGGCGGTGACAATATATATCAAATTATTACCTCAAGTGACATAGTTTTTGGTATCGAGCCATCATATGAGGAGACTCTTTTGCAATATATCTCGGAGCGTGGATTAGAGGTTAAAGAAGGCGAAAACATTGTTAAGTCATTGCAGGATTTTTTGATACAAAAAAATATGACAGCAGAAGAATATCAGAAAATTCAACCATTAATTGCTGAATTTAGGGAAAATAACATTAAAATAGGCAGTAAAACAATTGATGAATTTATTTATTCTGAGTTTGTAGCCAAGAATGATACTCTAGATAAAAATACTTTAGCTGTCCGGCTTATAAATGCCGCTAGTGATATTAGTCCTAAAGGTGCAATCCCAGGCGCACCAAAAAATATTATAGATAAGTTATTAACAACACCAGAAGATCTAAATGAATTTGCTATGAATCACGCTGTGAAAGTTTATAGTAAGCAGTTAACGTATTTAGCAGAGCATGAGGGATTACGTGAGCGCTTCCTAGTGGGCGGGGCAGTAACACGAATATTATTGACACAAGATTTTGAAATAGATGGAAAGCCTTTTTTGCAATATCTTGTAGATAATAAGGCAACTATTCAATTTAAAGATAAAGAGGATAAGATAACAGATCCAGTTAAATATGCAATTAAACATAAATTAAAGATTGATGGCAAGAATGCGGCCCTTTATGCGCATGAAAAAAACTTAGTAGCCGGGGAGCACGTTAAGCATAGCCCGCTTGCTTACTACTTATATTGCCGTTATAAAGATGGCAATCTAGACACTGATATTGGGAAGGCCCTCGGTGAAATCGGAGCAAATGTAACCCCACAGGATCTGGAGAGTCTAAGGGTAGAATTAGAGCAGATGAAGAGGGAGAATCAGAATCGCGCCTACAAAACAGCCCTAGTGACTGGGAAGAAACTAGAAAAGCAAGTGCGTGCATTAGGTGGTGCAGCTAATCATGTCGCTCATGATGCAGCGAAGGCTGCTAAGAATGCGGCTCATGATGTAAGCAAGGCAGCCAAGACCATTAAAGCAAAACTGGCTTCAACAGACCAGTTGACAAAACGTTTTGATGACTTCGCTAAAAATCCATTCGCAAAAACACGCCCTGGGTCCAGCAGCTCTTTGGGCGGCTAGTGAGAATTTATAGAATTCTGCAATTACTACTTGATTTTTGGATTCCTATATTATATGCTCTGCTCCTAATGAATATATGCGGGTGTAGCTCAGGGG
>JANRMA010000131.1:0-3395 GCA_033762035.1 Rickettsiaceae bacterium | reverse complement strand
GTTAAAATCAGTAGGGAATGTGGCTATAATTTTGTTTGTCAGTTCATCTAAAAAACCCCCTATAAGATCTACATAATCCTTAGCATAATTAGATTCAATAGAAAAATTCTTTAATTGATTAGAGATATTTTGAATAAAGTTACTCTGCTCTCTTTGTTTTGATACTGTTTCATCAAATATTTTCTTAGCTTCTGCTTGCCCTTTGGAATATCCATCATTATAAGATTCTTCTTTTATCTTTTTAATCTCCTCTTCTGTTAAAGTAGAAGACTGACTAGAACTTGAAGTAATAGTATCTGGGATATTACCATCAGTTATATCTTGTTGATTGACTATGGCGTTATCAGATACATGATCTTCTGTTTCTTGTGGCACCATAGTTGCCATATGATCTGCAACTATTTTATCTATAAAAGGCTGTGCATTATCATTAATAGTTCCTTCGCCATTTCTAAAGATCGCAGTTTCTGGAAAATCTATATATTCAAATTTTTTTGCCATTTTTATTTACTATTATTAAATATATTCATCGCCTTTACCATCAGATAAAGCTATTTCTCCTTTGGTGATAAGATTTTTAGCTGTAGTAATTATTAAAGACTGCGCTTCGTCAACATCTTTAACTTTTACAGGCCCCATGGCTTCTAACTCTTCTTGAACTATCCTACCTGCTCTTTGAGACATATTTGATAAAAATAGCTCTTTAATTTTTTCAGAACCGCCTTTAAGGGCAATAGTAAGTTTTGTTTTATCAACAGTACGAAGCAATAACTGGATACCAGAAGCATCGATTTTGATTAAATCCTCAAATGTAAACATTAAATTCTTAATTTTTTCCGCATCTTCAGGCATTGCAGCCTCTAGTTTAGACATAAATTTAGATTCACTACTTCTATCGAAATGATTAAATATATCCGCCATTAACTCATAACTATCTCTTTTTTGAGTTTTAGAAATGGAGCTAATAAACTCTGCTCTTAAAATTTTTTCCACCCTATCTAACACATCTTTTTTAACCGAGCCCATAGCAAGCATTCTTGTAATAATCTCAAATGCAAACTCTTCAGATAAGTGCCCAAGTACTTTTGAGGCATGCTCAGCAGACATTTTAGAAAGTACAAGAGCAGAGGTTTGGGGATGTTCATTCTTTAGATAAGTTGCAAGCATTTCTTCGTTGACATTACCTAGTTTTTCCCAGGTATTTTTACCTTGGGGACCTTGAATTTCCTCCATTAAGGAATCTACTCTATGTTTATCTAAAACTTTTTCTAAAAGCTTTTGAGTAGTGTTGATGCTTCCAAAATAATTCGAATCCCCAGAAAAGAAATTTAAGAATTGATTCAGAATTTTCTCTACAACTTCAGGGCTTACAACTCCAAGATGCGACATAGCATGAGAAATATCTTTTATTTCATCCTCAGACATCATGGCAAGGACTTTTGTTGCATTTTGCTCAGACATAGAAAGAAGTACTATAGCAGCCTTTTGTACTCCTTTTAATTTTGATAAATCTTTATAATCAACTGACATTTTTAAGATTCCTCATTTAACCAACGTTTTAATACACTTACTACTTCTGTAGAACTCCCTGAAGCTATATCGTTAATTTTATTAACAGATAAATTATTAGCCGCAGTGGTTTTTAAGATTTTTAACATAGTATCATCCTGAGGTTCTGGCGCAACTTTTGCTGCTTCAGTAGATACTACATCAACTATGTCTGTGTCTTGAGCGATAGACTTAATATCAAATGCCTTCATAGCAATAGGCTTTATTACCGTAACAAAAACGCCTAAAATTACTACAGCTATTACAAAAGTTTGAATTATGGCAGGTAGTTCGTCTTTTAGCCATTCTTTTATTGAATCATCATCAATATTAGCAGGCTCTTTAGCAAATTGCATATTTATTACCTTTACCTGGTCTTGTCTTGTAGCATCAAAACCTACAGCCACTTTTATTAAATTTTCTATTTTTTCCAATTCTTCGTCAGTTCTTGGGTGATACGTATCAACGCCTGTACTACTATCTTGAGTATACGTTCCGTCAATCATCACTGCAACATGAATTCTTGTTATAGCACCAGAATCCCTTATCTGATTTGTAATAGTTTTTGATATTTCAAAATTTTTCGTATCTTCCATGGTGCTACTAGTTGCAGAGCCGGCACTTTCACTTTCGGAAGAAACTGCGCCCCCTCCTGGCAAATTATTTGCTACAGATACATCTGTATTAGTTTCTCCTCCAGAAGAACTTTTTTCCTTCGCTTCTGATGTTTGCTGAGACCTCAATACAGCGCCATCTGGGTCAAAAACTTCGCTATTAGAAACTATTCTATCAAAATTCATTTCAAGATTTACTTCGGCTTTTACTTTACCCGCACCAAGAGTATTTTCTAATAAATCTATAATAGTTCTTTTATATTTATTTTCGTAAGCTGATTTTCGCTCGTCATTTTGAGCTCCAAAAAACCCACCACCGCCTTCATCATCTCTATTGCCAATTTTTAAAGATCTGCCTTTTGTATCTATGATAGTAATATTTTCTACGTTTAATTCTGGCACGGATGATGCAATCAAATGACTAATCGCATCAACTTCTTGTTTTTTTAGGGTTCTGGAGCTTTTTAATTTTAGTACCAAAGATGCTCTTGGCTCTTGTCTTTCTTTAGAAAATAATTCTTTTCTTGGAATTACAAGATGTAATCTTGCCTTATCTACTTGGTCTATAGTTTCTATTGTTCTGGTTAGCTCTCCCTCTAAAGCTCTAAGCATTTTTACATTTTGCAGAAAACTTGTACTTCCTAAGCTTTCTTCTTTATCAAATATTTCATAGCCTATTAAAGAGCCTTTACCTGGCAAACCTTCTTCTGCCATAGACATTCTTAATCTTAACACTTCTTTTTGAGGAACTTTAATAGCCGTACCATTATTAATTATTTGATATGGTATTCCCTTAGATTCTAAATCAGTAACAATTTTATTACTATCTTCCAAGTCCAGGTTACTGTATAAAATAGACATTTCGCTACTAGAGCTATTATATATTAATAATCCAATTATTATTAAACTTGCTACAATAGATCCAATTAATAGGAGATACCTAGTTGTACCTATTTCTTTAAAAATTTGTAGAGCTATGGACATTTTTTTCAATATTAGTTTAATTTAATAACAAATCATATAAGCTTATAATTATTGCGAATCATGTAGTTGTTTTACTACTCTTCGTAAAATATTTCCATTTTTTAAATATTCAAGCTCTCCTTCGGTTTGAATTAAAGCAGTGACATTAATATTAATAATATTTCCAGAGCTTGTTTTAATAGAACAATTAAGCTTCGGCATGATGCTCATATTATCATTAATGCCAGATATACTAACCATTTCGGTACC
>JANRMA010000130.1:0-2782 GCA_033762035.1 Rickettsiaceae bacterium | reverse complement strand
CGTTGTTCTTGGAGTGGGGTATGTGATTCTTGAATATTAATAACTGGCGCATCATTTCCCGCAAAGAAATCTTCGCGTAGATTATTTTGAGTGTTAGGCTCAGGTTCCGTAAATCTGGATTTTTTTAGATTTCTTAAATCTATGGAGCTAATGTCTCTTTCGAGATCTTCATTAGATGATATTGCAACATCTTGGCTGGAAATAGCATACATCTTTATTTCTGACTCCAGTAAGTCTAGTTGACGACAAGCAAACCGCTCAGCAATCTTATCAGCTCCTATTGTTCTTACAAATAAATCCCATGAATCTATATTATTTTCTATTAGATCCGACAAGAACGCTAATTTCTTATTACCTCCTGAATCCGTAGAGAGTATTTTACCAATCTGAAAAGAATTAAATGCTTTTATCTTGCTCCATATTGCTGGTTTAGTTTTTATCATATCCAGCAATCCCTGTAGAACTAAGGAACCACCGATTTGGCTTAGCAACTGAGTTATTACATTAATATCTAATTTACTTTTTAGCTCTATACATTCAGGTTCATTATTTAATGACATATCTAAATACCCCGATAAATTTTTCGCTCCTCCAGCATGACCAAGAATTTTTGTAATTTGCTCTACATTAAATGTTGCCTTTATAAAATTATTTAACTCACTATCATAGCACATTATATCTATTAATGCCTCGAAATTTTTAATCCCGCCATCACAGGCAAGAATTTTTGTAATTTGCATGCTATTAAATTTTTGCATTATGAAATGCAATTTTTTATTTCTAGCACTCTCTAGCAAAGCTTTGAGGGCTATATTCCCGGCATAATGAGAGGCAATTTTTGTAATGTACTCTAAATTAAAATGATATTTTGTAACAAAAGGAATCAATGGCTCTTCTTGTGTTAATTGCACAAATTTCTGAAAATTTTGTGTTGAGCCTATTTTATTATAAATTCTATTTATTTGGTCCTCATTAAATCCTTTTTGCATTAAGAGGATCTTAACATATCCAGACAACTCCCCTAGATTAGTATATTTTCTTTTGAGCATTTGTAAATTATAGTTAATTTTTATGCATTATACATAAAATAATTTTTTACACAATAATTTTTTACGTAAAATACCTTAAGAGCAATTGGAGATTACTATAAACTACATTATACCCCTTGCATAACCCGGGGCCTATTCCTCCTTCTCTTGTAGTTTTTCTAAAATTTTATTGGTAATAAACGAAGGGGTTAAATTAAAAAATTTATATAAATCTTGAGAAGGCCCTGATTCTCCGTAAGAATTAATTCCAAAAAATAGACCATTTTCTCCTATAATCCTCTCCCAGCCAAACCTAGATCCTGCTTCTATAGCGCAATGTAGCTTCGAATATTCTTGCTTTCTATCTATTAATTTAGCTTTATATTCTTCCTCTTGACTTAAAAAAAGCTCTATATTCGGGCAAGAGATTATCCTAGAACTAATGCCTGCTGAGGTTAGTAAATATTTTACTTCAACAGCTATTTCTAATTCTGATCCAGTAGCCCATATAGATACTTCTACTTTTTCATCTTCATTTGAGCTAAAAATATAAGCCCCTCTTGCTACTTTATATTGCCTATTCTTTACCTGAAAATTAGAAAGTTTTTGACGAGAAAGCGCAATTAAAGCAGGCATTTTATCTTTAAGTATAAATTTATATATTTCTTGAGTTTCAAGTGTATCTGCTGGCCTAAACACTCTAAGGTTTGGCATTGCTCTCAAAGATGCTAAATGCTCTATAGGCTGATGAGTAGGACCATCTTCCCCTACTCCTATTGAGTCATGAGTCATTACAAAAATTACCGGCAATTTCATAATCGAGCTTAATCTAATAGAGGGGCGCATATAATCTGAAAATGCTAAAAAACTTGAGCCAATAGGAAGAAATGCTTGAGTAGCAAGGCCGTTCATAATAGCTGCCATAGCATTTTCCCTAATACCGAAATGTATGTAATTGCCAGAAAAATCATCCCTTGTAATTGCTTGTGAATATGATCCGAAAACATATGTAGAGCCCCCCAAATCTGCAGAGCCGGCTATAATTTTATTGGAAAATCGCATCAAAATTTCTATAAATTTTCCAGAAGCTTCGCGTGTTGCAGTGTTAGTAGTTGGCACGCTTGTATAAGAAGAGATTTTATCTATTAGATTCTCTGAGTCCGGAGGATTAAGATATAGTTTTTTTTCTCTAGAGAGCTTGGTAAAATCTTCCAGCCAATCTTCATACTCATTTCTATGGCGATTAGAAATCTCTCTCCATTCATCGAGAATAATATCTGGTACGAAAAGTGGTGTTTGCTGCCAATCTAAATTTTCCCTTAACTGTTTAAGGGATTTTGGTCCAAGAGGAGCTCCGTGAGACAAAGAAGAAGACTCTTTTTCTCCGCTTTTGTAACCTATTTTAGTTTTAAAGCTAATAAAAAATGGCTTGTCGCTTTTTTGAGCGCTTGTTAAGGCTTTTTCTATTTCTTCAAAATCATGACCGTCAACTTCTAATGTAGCCCATCCCATAGATTCAAACTTTTTGGCATAATCATCCGAACAACTAAGCTTTGCGCTTCCATCTATTGTTATTTCATTATCATCATAAAGTACAATCAGATTATTAAGCCCTAAATTACCAGCAAGGCTAGCAGCTTCGCTCGAAATTCCTTCCATCAGACACCCATCGCCGCATATGCAATAAATTTTATATTCCATTAAGGATCCAACAAAGTCCTGATATTTTTTTTGCGCTATAGCAATACCTACTG
>JANRMA010000129.1:0-3488 GCA_033762035.1 Rickettsiaceae bacterium | reverse complement strand
TGAATATGGAGATATTATAGGAATATTAACCCTAGAAGATATATTAGAAGAAGTGGTAGGTCAAATTGATGATGAAGTAGATATTGCCTCTCATAAAATTATTAAAAAGACGGCTAGTTCTTATTTAGTAGATGGAATATTGTCAATTAGAGATGTAAATAGAGAGCTTAATATTAATCTTGACGACGAAGAAGCTCATACTATTTCTGGGCTTTTTATGCAAGTATTACAGAGAATGCCATCGATAGGTGATGTCATAGAATTTCAAAATATAAAATTGACTATAGTGAAAAAACAAGCTCATAGAATAAAGCAAGTTTTGATAGAGATTTCAAGCGCGGATGACCAATCAAATGTTATTGACTAACCCCGGTTTTCATTTAATTTTAATAAGCCTTTTTTTAAATATTGTAAATATTTTTACTAATCTTTTATTACCAAATAATAAAATTAATTTTTTTACACAGACTACTCAGTATATATGTGTAATTTTAAGTTTTGCTTTTTTGGTATATAATTTAGTAGCGCTAGATTTTCATTATGCTGCAGTAACTTTGAATTCAAGCTCTTTAATGCCTATTATCTATAGAATATCCGGGGCTTGGTCTGGCCATGATACATCTATATTATTTTTTCTTTTTACTAATTCAATAGTATTTTTGCTTTTTGCCTTTGGTTATTATTATGATTTAGATCAAGATGTTGCGACGAATAAACTTAATAAAGATTTAAAAAGTAATATAGAATCTACTATTTTATGCCAAAAAATATATAAACTTACTTATTTAATAAATAACCTCATTACATTTGTAGTCAAAATATATGTCATTTGCTACGCAAACCCCTTTATTAAATTTTCTGGATCTACAAAAGATGGTCTAGGTATGAACCCCTTGCTACAAGATTTTGCCATGGCAATACACCCTCCAGTATTATTTTTTGCTTACTCTATAATGCAGCTACAATATTCTTTAAATTTAGCGTCATTATATATTAGCCCGGTATATACTCCAAAAATTTTGGGATTTATCAGTAAGGCCTCGTTAGCATTTATTACTCTTGCGATAGGGCTAGGGTCGTGGTGGGCTTATAGAGAGCTTGGCTGGGGAGGTTATTGGTTTTTTGACCCAGTAGAAAATTTATCCTTAATTACATGGATTTTCTCTTTTTTGTATCATCATTTTTTACTAACTTATCAAAATTCAGTAGCAACCAAATTACTTGGAATGTCATCTTTAATTTCTATATATCTCGGTACATATGTAATACGTGCAGACTTAATTAACTCAGTGCATAGTTTTGCAAGTTCATATGGTACTCTAATGCTTCTAATTTTGGGGCTTGCTTTATGCATTCCTGTAATTTATTACTTTGGCTGCCTTACTAGAAGAAAAGCTAATTATCTGATATGTAGTAGCTATCTATGGTTTTTATCTATATTTATAATTATAAACTCTATTATTATTCCAATAATCTTAGGCGGTGATATAGAGATAACGCCAGTTTTTTTCCATTATACGCTAGTACCTATTATGTTACTTGCATGTATTTTTAATGGGCTTACATCTATAATAAGCTTAAGACATAATATCATATTATTATTAGCCCATATCCCAATTATTTTTTTCTCCGCATTAGTTCTAAAAAGTAGCTATTTAGTAAGTCTTGGATATTTTACTGGTATTTATATGATTATTTCTGCATTTTGTAATAACCTAATTTACACAAAAGGTCGACTTGCTGGCAAACTCGGTAAAATTTTCGGCCATTCCTGCGTAGGATTATTGATTTTTTCTATATCTTATAATAATCACTTTATTATTTCAAAAAATATTACCTTAGAGCTACATCAGGAAAAAAATATAGATGATGGTATTGCCATCAAATTAAATGGAATTAAATACGAAAATGGAGTAAATTACATTAATCAAAAAATAGAAATCTTGTTGCAAGATAAAAATTATTTATTGAAACTTACGCCTGAATTAAGATATTATCCTATAGAACATTCTTTATCCAGTGAAGTTGCAATTTATAGCACGGGCTTGTCCGAATGGTATTGTATTATTAATAATATTGACAATGAAATAGTTTCCGTTAATTTGATGAAGCAGGAAGGAATAAAATTAATATGGCTCTCTATTTTGCTTTGTGTTTTTGCTATGATAATACAGCCAGTAAAGTTACAAAATGCATCATTTGAATAGTCTAAAAAATATAACTAAATTTACAAATATTATGTTACAGATCCGTCTAGTTATTTGGGTAATTTTGGCATTTTTTGCCTTAGCAAGCGGCGCGGATAAAAAACCAAATCTTCCGCGTTTTGCCTCCATTAAGGCATCGGAAGCAAATACAAGGGCAGGGCCTGGCATGAATTATCATTTATTATTTTTGTATCAATATAGGGGTATTCCGGTTGAAATAATAGCAGAATATGATCAATGGAGAAAAATAAGGGATATAAATGGCGATGAAGGCTGGATTCATTCTAGTATCTTGTCCGGTAAAAGATATGTAATGATAAAAACCCAAGAGGAAATCTTTTTACATTCAAAAGATAGTGCTAAGTCAGAAATTTTAGCTCGTCTTAGTAAGTATTATACTTGCCAATTACTTAAGCATCTAAATAGTTGGTGCAAAGTTAAATGTGCAGAATATACAGGATGGGTAGAAAGAAAATATATTTGGGGTTTATATGATTATGAATAACAAGACTAAACTTCAAATGAGATAAACACACATGGCTGCGAGTAGTGCAAAAGCAAAGTCTAGGGCTACTTTTTTTGAGCATTTAAATGAACTTAGATCCAGAGTTATTTTAGTGTTAGCATTTTATATGCTGATATTTATAATATCTTATTATTTTTCGAGTTATATATATCAAATTTTATCTAAACCATTAAGTGATATTAACTATAAAGTAAGTTTTATATACACAGGGCTATTAGAAGCGTTTGCAACAAAATTAGAGATTGCAGCAAAAGCAGCTTTTGTACTTTCGTGCCCATTTGCATCCTTACAATTATATCATTTTATTTCTCCAGGCTTATATAAAGGCGAAAAACAAATTTTTCTTTTTTCTCTTTTTGCTGCAAATATTTTATTTATTTTCGGAATAGCATTTGTATATTTCTTGGTAATGCCGCAAGCCTTCCATTTTTTAATTAGTTTTCAGGAAGATTCCCCTGAATTTACATTAAAATTACATGCAAAAATCAGCGAGTATATATCATTAGTTACTAGTCTTGCTGTAAGTTTTGGCATCGCTTTTCAGCTTCCTATATTTTTACTTGCCGCTGTTTCGATTAATATAATTACCGCAGAAACACTTGAACAATATAGAAGATATGGTATAGTAGCTATCTTTATAATAGCAGGAATAATTACGCCTCCTGATATTTTAAGCCAGCTTTTACTTGCCTTGCCTCTTATTTTTTTGTATGAATGTACTATTATTATTGCAAAACAAATAAATAAAAAGGCGG
>JANRMA010000128.1:0-3414 GCA_033762035.1 Rickettsiaceae bacterium | reverse complement strand
GAGAGTCATTCTCCTAGCCTTACCATTTCCTGGATCCCCTTTTACAAGGGGATGACAAGGGTCGGAGAGTCATTCCCCTAGCCTTACCATTTCCTTCGCCCCCTCTTTCGAGGGGATGACAAGAAGGAGGGCTGTCATTCCCACGAAGGTGGGAATCCAGAATTTAAAAAGATATATGTATTTAATTTATATAATATAATATTACTTCTTGACCTAAAGCAAAAGAAATGCTACTCTTGCTCCATTAAAGTGATTTTATAAGGAATATTTACACTAATGAAAACAAAATTATATGTATTGCCATTTTTATTTGCATCTTTTGCATCTACATCAACATTTGCAAATAGTGATTTATCTGAAGCGGCATCATCATCTAAAAATTTTTATATTGGCGGATTTGGAGGAGTCTCTAAAACGTTGCAAAGAAGTTTTACTGACAAAGCCACAGAATCCAAATTTATTATCAAAAAACCAAGTCCTACTTTTGGCGGATTCGTTGGGTATAAAATTACTCCTGATATAATGGTAGAACTCTCTCACGAGCAAAAAAATAATTATCCCATCACGATTCAGCTGGCACAAAAATACGGGGGAGATACAGCTTCTACCAGAGCAATCGCCAAAAGCACTATGCTAAGTTTTGTGTATAATTTAAACGATTATAACGGTTTCCAGCCTTTTATAAAGCTTGGCGTAGGTTTAGAGCAAATAAGCTTAAAGCAAACAAATATAGATTTTACATTTGGAGCTGCTCCTTATACTTTTCCTGGCTATAAGCTAAAAACAGCTAAACATACATCTAATTGCCTTGCTTACGAAATTGGCCTTGGTGTATCTAAAAAAATTACAGAAGATTTTTCTATAAATTTATTGGGTAAAATTCACGTAGCTAATAACGCAAAGCTTAAAATTTATACAGCTAATGCTGATGCGACAAAAGCAAGTGCAGAAAAAACAGCGCTATCCGGAGGTATTCCATCTTCTTCTAATGTAGTTTACGATCTCAAGACTATTAAGCAAACTTTTGGGGTTGCAGAAATTACAGTAGGCTTTACTTATAATTTACCCTTTTAATTAGAAGGGTATTTGTTTGGGGGGATATATCATCCCCCCACCCCTCGCTGTCTATCTTTATACTGCCCGCTAAGAGAATCCATCATTAGCATCTCATACTCCTGATTGCAGCAACTTAGAGGAATACAAGTCATTTATTTAATATACGCGCAGCATCAACTGCCGCGTAAGTAAAAATAGCTCTCGCGCCTGCTCTTCTTAACGATATTAGAGACTCCATAACTACTGACTCGTAATCTAAGGCGCCATTGATGGAGGCAAATTTTATCATCGAATATTCTCCGCTAACTTGATACGCAAAAACTGGTACACTAAATTTTATAGATAAATCTTTAATTATATCCATATAGAAACTCGCGGGTTTTACCATTATAATATCCGCCCCTTCTTCTATATCGAGCCTTGCTTCAAATTCAGATTCTTTTGAATTGCGATAATCCATTTGATATGTTTTTTTACTTGCTCCTGCAAGATTTGTGGTAGATTTTACCGCATCCCTAAAAGGCCCGTATAAATTCGAGGCATATTTAACGGCATAAGATATTATAGAAATATCCGTAAATTTATTTGACTCCAAAACCTCTCTGATTGATTTTATTCTACCATCCATCATATCTGAAGGAGCTAAAATATCAGCTCCAGCCCCCGCAAGCACCAAAGATTGAGCAACAAGCGCCTTTAGAGTTTCGTCATTATCTACATAATTATTTTTTACTATTCCGTCATGTCCATGAGATGTATATGGATCTAGGGCTATATCACATATTATACCAATATCTGGAAAGCGGCTTTTGATATATTTTAAAGCATTGCATAAAAGCCCTTCTTCATTAAAAGCTTCTGATGCTTCTGGGTTTTTTAAGCCGGCATCTATAGAAGGAAACAATGCAAAAAGCCTTATACCTAGTCTGCATGCTATTTCTATTTCTTTTATTGCCTCATCTATAGAAAATCTTACAACACCAGGCATAGATTTTATCTCTTCCCTAACCCCAGAGCCATCTATAATAAACATAGGTAATATTAGATTTTCTGGCGCCAGAGCAGCTTCTGCTAATGCATCTCTAAGCCATGAGTGTTTTCTGGTTCTTCTAAGTCTTGTATATGGGAACATAATACTAATTACAAATGATATTTATATCACATTCGTGAAATTCTACTAATATAAAAAATCACAAAAGATTTAATTTTTAATCTTTTTAGGTTAAGATAATCTAAATAACATTTAAATATAGGTGAAGCAAATGTTTAGATCACAATTTTTTAACTCTAATAATTTATATAATATCATTGAATTTCAGAGAATGCAAAGCTATCCTTTTCATAGGAGCTTACAATGTGCAAATAAAATGATAGAAAAGCTAAATCATCCTTTTTTTAAAACTTTTCCTGGATGCGCCGTAAAAGCTTACTGCACAGTTCTAGAAAGAATATCTCGTGTTTATAAAAAACAAAACTTCGGCATCCAGTCTTGTATGGTAGAAGGTAAAATGGTAAATATCACTCAAGAAGCTAGAGTCAAATTACCGTTTTGTCATTTATTGCATTTTAAAAAAGAATCTAATGAAATAAAATTACCTAGAATACTAATATTTGCACCTATGGCAGGGCACCATGCAACATTACTAAGAAATACTGTAGAAGAACTACTGCCATTTTTCGATGTATACATAACAGATTGGATTGATGCAAGCCATGTACCACTCTCTGCCGGTAAATTCGATATGGACGACTACATAGATTATATAATCCAGTTTATTCAAGATATGGGAGAGCCAGTGCATTTACTTGCCGTATGCCAGCCTACTGTACCCGTTCTTGCGGCCACTGCTATTATGTCTAAGGAAAAAATGAGCCCGCTACCACTTTCAATGACTTTAATGGGGGGGCCGGTAGATGCCAGAAAAAATCAAACTTTCCCAGGGGAATTCGCCGTAGAGCATAACCTTGAATGGTTTGAAAATAACGTTATCACTACAGTTCCTGTAAATTACCCTGGAGCCGGAAGAAAAGTTTATCCTGGGTTCTTACAATTATCTGGTTTTATCTCATTAAATTTACAAAGACACGTAAGTGCTCATATTTCCTTATTTAACGATATAATCAATAATAATGAAGATGCCGTAAGAAAACATACACATTTTTATGATGAGTATTTATCTGTTATGGATCTACCAGCTGAATTTTATATTCAAACAATTAAAGAAGTTTTCCAAAAATTTTCCCTGGCCAAAGGTAAATTAAAAATTAAAGATAAATTAGTAGATCTAGAATCTATTAAATCAGTTCCGTTACTTGGCATAGAAGGCGAAAAAGATGATATAGCAGCAGTAGGACAAA
>JANRMA010000127.1:0-9955 GCA_033762035.1 Rickettsiaceae bacterium | reverse complement strand
ATTAAAATATTTATTATAAATGCAAATACGAAAATAACCTTAAAAACACCCCTACATTTCTGTAAAGCTTCTTGAAGTGGATTAAGCTTGGGGATAATAGAATTTTTAAAACTTGAGTTCATAACTGTTTAAATTTGTTTTAGTTTATTATATGTAAATATTAAATATTTTACACTTATTTTTTAGTTTTGTCTAGTGTAATTTTATATTACCAATAAAAGTTTACTCTATTTAACTTTTCTATTAATATTATTAAGTAATAGTATTATAATTTATACTATTTTAACAGATTACTATTTTTTTACTAGCAAGTATATTAAAACATACAGCCATTTGATATCATATATTCGATAGCTTTGCAAGTAGCATGTATATAAATATTAACTATTCTCATTTAGAAGCAAAATTTATCACCCAATATAATCAAGAGTTGTATAAAAGACCAAATTATATATTTCTAGCGTTAACCAAAAAAGCATGCATTAAATCTGAAGCAGGGCAAAAACTATAAACCTATATTGACTATGAATTTATATCTTATATCATGCCAATAAAAATTTGATATTGTAATTTGAATATGGCTATTTTACCTATTATAAAAGCTCCAAGTCCTATATTAAAAAAACAGTCTATAGTGGTGGACAAAATAGACCAAAAAACCAAAAAGCTAATGTCTGATATGGTTGAAACAATGTATCATGATGAAGGAGTAGGTCTTGCTGCTATTCAAGTTGGTATAGCTTTGCAGATTATTGTAATGGATTTAAGAATGGACGACGACCAACAAAGAGCAGAAAATTTTTATCCATTATATTTAGTAAACCCAGTGATAAAAAAATATTCTCAAGAGATGACTGTTGCAAAAGAGGGCTGTCTTTCTGTTCCTGAAATTATAGTAGATGTTCCAAGACCAGAAAAAATCACAGTAGAGTTTTTAGATTTCGATGGTGTTTCTACGAATTTAGAAGTAGATGGATGGCTTGCAAGAGTTATTCAACACGAGATGGACCATCTGGTGGGCAAAACAATATTAGACTATTTAAGCAAACTAAAGAAAGATATAGCAATATCCAAGCTCAAAAAACTTAATAAACAATTAGTTTAACGTAATTATGCATGTAATATACCAAAAGAAAGTAATATTTATGGGGACCCCAGAGTTTGGTGCTATGGTACTTGACCAATTAATATTAGACCATAATGTTGTTGCAGTATTTACAAGCCCTCCAAGACCTTGCGGCAGAGGGCAAAAATTACAAAAAACACCTGTGCATATTTTAGCAGAAAAAAATAACTTGGATGTTTTTACCCCGGGAAGTTTGAAAAAATCTGATACATATGAGCTAATAGAGTCTATATGCGCGGATATTATTGTTGTATGCGCTTATGGATTCTTGATACCAAAAAATATTCTTGAGTCTAAGAAATTTGGGTGTATTAACTTGCACCCATCAAAGCTTCCTAGATGGAGAGGCGCAAGCCCTCTTCAGCATACAATTATTTCTGGAGATATATATTCGGCAGTTTGTGTCATGCAAATGGATGAAGGCTTAGATACGGGGCCAATTTTAAAGCAACATGACTTTCAAATGCCTCAAAGAGCAACTCTTAGATGGCTTCATGATTATACAGCTAAAATTGGAAGCAAAATGATTTCAGAAGTAGTGGGAACTATAGAAAATCTTGAACCCATACCCCAAAGTAACGAGGGCGTCTCATATGCTGGCAAGCTTACAAGGGATGATGCGTTAGTTGATTGGAATATGTCTGCTGAGTTAATAGACTGTAAAATACGCGGACAAAACCCGTGGCCCGGAAGTATTATGAATACTAATTTAGGACAAGTCAAAATTCTCGAAGCAGAAACTATCAATATCCAAGAATCCGTTACTCCAGGTAAGATATTAGGAGATAAAGATATAATTATTTCCTGCGGATCAAATACTGCAATCAAAATATTAAAACTTCAAATACCTGGCAAAAAAATCATGGAAGCTCATGATTTTTTAAACGGATATAATATTAGCGAGCTTAATATTTTATAGAAATGTTACTAGATTCACACTTTCATGGGGATAGGTCTTTTGCTACGGAACTTGTCACCAAGCATTCTAGTCAATAACAGACACAAACTATCCTGCAAAAATTTTTGAATAAACTTGAAAAAATATGAGTTTTGCTTTCTTGGTTAGTTTATCGTTAAAGTCGATTAAAAATCTTTGATTAGTAATAACTAAAACTTCTGCAAATAATGCTCCGAAAAAGACTTGCAAAAAACTATGCTCACCAGAATATACACGAGTAAAACCAGTGAATATGGAGCTAATATATAAAGGCAAAGAGATATAGTAATTATTAGAAAAAAGTCTAAAAAAACTAGCTGCAAACCATGCAAAAGCGGTATGGCCTGAAGGCAAACCATCGAATCTAGAGCGCTTTCCTTCGGAATCTGGCCTCTTGCATACTTCCCACTTAGCAACACTGCCCATAAACTTAATTCCATGAACAAGTGTTACACCTTCGGCATAAATAATAGTAAGAGTGCTAATTTTGTTATATTTTAAAGCTGCAATTGTACCTACTGCAAAATTTACATATTGCAGTTTATCTCCTATGGATTTTGTAGATTTTTGATCTAATACTAAAACAGAGCTAGTGCAAATAATAAATGAAGCTAGTAAAATTAGAATACTGAAAGAATAATCTTTTTTCACATTAATGATTTAATTGGATTAAAAAAGCAGAGACCGTCTTTTAATTCGGTTTCTGCTTTATATTATGATCTATGAATATTGTCAATCTAAAGATGAGGAAAATATCATAAGCTGCGTCAAAACAGAAAAGACCTTAGAGAGCTTTATTTTTTAGTTCCTCTAAAACCTTTTTTAATCCCTTAGTAGTGAATGGAATATTATTTTGTACACCATCTGCTGACAAAATTCCAACTACAGGAGCGCTTGCAGTTTCATCTAAAATCATCTCTAGTTCACTTTTGTTCATCTCTACCAAAGCAACACAGCCTTCATTTAAACAGTAAACATATTTACCTGGAGCAACCATTCTAGAGTTTACTATTATCGCAGTTCCAGACTGTAAATTTGTTCCTAATGGCAATATTTGAGTCATCTTCACTTCTTTTTTTGAATTTAATTCAATTCTGTAAGTGGCGATTGTTACATCTTTATCGTCTTTTTTAGCAGTGACTATATTTTCTGCGTAACATTTTTCTTCTTTATTGTCTTTGTTTCTCGAGCATACAAGAGTCCAATCCTCAAATTTTTTCTCGTCTTTTTTAATGTTAGCTGTTGCGTAAATATTATTTGCATTCATTACAAATAAAAAGCACCAAATAAGAGCGAGTGCTACAAATTTAGTTTTGTTGAAAATGTATGTAAAATTTTGAGTCATAAGTATTGTACCTTGAGATTTGATTAAAATAGTATTTCTATATTATTTTATTGTTTTTTTTGCAATCAAAATCTTTGAATTTTACTAGATAATTTATCAGGAATGTATTTTTGTCTCAAATACACTCCTGATAATAAGATAATTACACTTCGGCAGTTATTATACCCGCTAGCTCTACATCTGGGGAATCTTGAATGCTCTCATCATTAATATTTGCTATTTCTAGCCCAGACTCTTCTGAGGTTGCTTGATCTTCGGCTTTTGGGTTTGCTTCCTGGGAGTCAATAGGAGCAATATTGCCAAATGCTGCATCAAACATAGCATTTACAAAAAAGTCATCGGTTATTTTTTTCTTGCATATATTTTCCAAACTATTAAATTCGGCTCTCTTTTCCTCTATAAATAGATCGAATTTATTATATGCATTTGCAAGTCCAGCAGCAGTTTGCTCTAGAAAACCTACTCTTAAATCAGTTACGGCAAATTTAGTAGCAAGTATATTAAGCTTGGCTGTTGTAAGTTGATTTTGGTCCATAGCTTTTATAAATGTAATAAGCTCATTGATTAAATTCTGGCATTTTACTACATCTGCGTCTTCTTCTGGCAATTTAAATACTTGTTGTAAAGCAAATTGTAATCCCATAGTATCAGTTGCCATATTCTTCACTTCTTGCACCACATCTTCTATAGTCTTAGATAAACTATTGCATTTATCGATTATTTTTTGCTGCTTATCCGCTAAACTTTCTAGTGGCAAATCTAAGGCAACCTCTATGTCGCCAGAATCATCTGCGTTAGTATCTGGATCTGACTGAACTATTTCTTCCTGAATTATTCCTTCTTGCGCTACTTCTAGTACTTCTGGTGCCGATTCTAAGCCTTCTTGAGGCGCAGCTACTTCTTCTTTTTGAGCCTCGGCTACTTGGGCTGCTTGGCCTGCTTCTAAGGCTTCTGGGGCTTCTTTAGCTGGCTCTTCTGGCTCTTGCGAAGCGGCCGATACTTCTTCTTTTTGAGCCTCGGCTGCTTGGGCTGCTTCTGGGGCTTCTTGGGCTTGTTTAGCTGGCTCTTCTGGCTCTTGCGAAGCGGCTGATACTTCTTCTTGTACTTCTTTCTCAGTCTCAATAGACTCTTCAGTTGCCGCGTCCTCAGAACTTCCCACTTCTGATGCTTCTATTTTTTCGTAGAGACCTTCTACTTCTTGATGAAGCAAAGCTATTGGCTCGGATCCATCGTCTAAATTATGTATATTATTCTGATCTTGAATACCACCAAGATTCGTTATGTCAGTATTAATTTTGGGCAGTTGAGCATGAGCTGCTGAATTTGTATTTGATTCCATCTTTTCCTCCATGATTTAAGATTGGCAAATATATTGTAGAATGTAGATTTCGCAATACAAATCCATAGCTCACTACTTATAGGCATTTATTTGACTACTGAGTCTTTGATGTCTCATGAGCCATTCTTATAATTTAAGTAATTTGATTGCCTCTATATTCACTACATCCCCACCAACTCTTTTGGTTGCATAAAATTTAGTATAAGGTTTTTCTGTAAATGGATCTTTCATAACTGAAATTCCGTGTCTATCTACTATTTTATATGCTTGTTTGAAATCTCCTATTGCTATTGCACAAGATCCCTCAGCGGCTAATGGCATGTCCGAAGATAGATAAATAGGTATTCCAAATAAAGTACTAGGAGCTCTTTCTGAAACATTAGACTGTATAATAAACCTATTATTCTCATCTTTAATAGATTGCAGTCCGGCAAAAACTCTTCTATTCATCAAAAAGGAACAATTAGATTGATATTGCTCATTTAAGCTATTCATAAGATTAATAATATCTGTAAGGCTGATTTGGCCCTGTGTTTCTACTTGAACTTTTTCTATCTCGTCATAAGTTAGTATTCCTCTTGGTTTATTTGCTCCATCGCCATTAATAAAAGCAGCATTTTCTTTTGCCGCAAAGGAATTAACAAGTTGCTCTGTGATCCACTGCTCTATATTTACATAGGAATCATCAAGTAATCTCTGAGTAGCTTTTGGCTGGGCATAAATTTCGTGCACCAATATTCTTTTTTGTAATATTTTAGAGCCTTCGGTATCTGGTCTTTGTTGTCTCTCGGATACCCATCCACTTTCAAATTCGCCGTTTTGAATCAATAAGTCTAATGCATTTGTTGAGATAGTCTGAGAATCTGCAATTTGCCTCATAGGGGATATAACACTCATCATTGAAATAATGTTATTAAACCTATCCGATACTACTGCGTACCCGCCAAACTCTTGTTGATCTTGGCTAAAAGATTTAGTATGAGAAGGAGATGATCCTCCTTTTATAAAATCTATAAAATTATCTTGATGAATTGTTTCTGATGGCATTGCTACTTCTAATAAATTATTCATTTTCTCCTCATTTATATGTGTAATTTCTTGTTGTTTATTGTGTAAAATTCTAGCCTGACTATTTGCAGGAAAAGTGACCAAACTAATTTCCCATAAATCTAGTTTATTAATTATTCTTTGGCCTTTTTCGTTATAACCAGAATCTATTACGTTAAATCCTATACTAAGCCCGTCTATTATACCTTTTTGCAGTAAATCAGAAGCTTCCTGCCCTGCTCTAGTGCCTAAAGTAACTTGGGCCTCAATCAAAAGGCCGTAGTCATCTACGTAGATTTTTTCTATTAAACCTATAGGATTTTTAATATCGTGCTGCCACAGAAATTTTATTTCATTCAAAGGCTTTTTCATCGTATCAGTAAAAGCATCTTTGGAAATAATATCTCCATGGCTATCTATAAAATTAAATATGCTGGCATATCCCTTGATTCTTGTGCTTTTGCCATTTTCACAAGATTTTATTTCTATTGGAATTTTATTCATTCTACCTCATTGATTAAACTGGCAGAATATATATCATAAAAATTAGCAGCTCTAATAGTTAGGACAAAAGAGCAAAAAATACTTAATATTATTTATGACAAACAGATAGTTTTTGATTGATATTTTCTAGATACTCGAACAAGTAATCCTCTAAATCTACATCTCCAATATCCCAATCTTCAATATCTATTCTAACTATACTTGCAATTTTACTGTTAAGGTTTACAAGATTTTCATTATCTAAAACCACACATTTATATCTTTTACGATTCATCATTTGCTTAATATTTTTTAGACTCTTCATGCCGTATATTTTTTCTACATAATCTCCATTACTAGGCAAATATTTTAAGCTTTCTCCTATAATTAAGCTATATTCTAAATTCTGAGTTTTAATTTGATTGACGCGATCTATAGATTCATTGTAATTTCTGGTTATTTCCCGCTTATCAAAATTTTGCTCTATAAAATAATCTTTCAGTCCTGCTAAAATTTTCTTTATATAATCTATATTAGTCCAAAAATGATAATTACTACTGCCCGATCTATCAAAATTAATTAACTCTGTAATTTGTATAATATTAGCTCTGGATGACTCTTGATATTTGGACAAATAATCTTCGAATTGTTTATCTATCAAAATAAGGTAATCTGCATTTTTAATCAATTTGACCCTCGAAGGAGAAAGTGAAAAATGATGCGGACAAGAGGCGGTTTGCTGCAAAACTTCAACATTTGCAGAATCTCCTAATATCATTTTTACCATACTTGCAAGCGGATAAATACTTACTATAACTTTCTTGGGGGTAGCCGCAAAAGCATTCGTACAAATGTTATTAGAAAATAATAATATAAAAATAATTAAAGATTTTTTGATCATGCTATTAAGGCCTTAGAAAATTCTTCAGCGCCGAATTCAAAAATATCCTCTAAGCCCTCGCCGCTACACAAAAAAAACACTGGTAAGTTATATTTATCACATATTCCTACTATAGCACCGCCCTTGGCGCTACCATCGATTTTTGTAAATATAAGACCAGAAATTTCTGCAATCTCAGAAAACTTTTCTACCTGAATCGATGCATTCTGACCAGTAGTTGCATCTAATGTTAGAATTATATTGATTTTATCTTTTTGATTATAGGCCTTTTTTACTACGTTATTAATTTTTGTAAGCTCACTCATTAGATTCTGATTATTTTGCAGCCTACCCGCTGTATCGATAATTAATACATCATATGCACCTTCTAACGCATCAGTTACAGCTTTATATGCAACAGAAGCAGGGTCGCTTTTCTGAGGCCCCTTTACAACAAAACACCCAGACCTTTGGCCCCATACTTCCAATTGCTCAATAGCTGCAGATCTAAAAGTATCGCAAGCCGCCAAAAGAACTTTTTTATTTTGTTTTTTATAAAAATTAGCAAGCTTGCCAATCGAAGTGGTTTTGCCGTTGCCATTTACTCCGCAGAATAAAATGATATTTAACTCACCTTCTGCAAGGGGCAGTTTTTTCTGATTTTTATTTAATATTTGGAATATTATTTCCTGTAATTTATTTTTAAATTCTAATTGGCTGTCTTTATTGTCGAATTTACAATCTTTTAACTCCCTAATTATTTTTTCCGTTGTATTAAACCCAAAATCGGCAGAAAGTAAAATTTCCTCTAAAGTTTCCTTAGCGGCTAAATCAATCGTTTTTTTTGTAAATATTGTACCAATACTAGAAATAGCGCTCGCAGTTTTAGATAATGCGCTCTTTAATGACGAAAAAAAACTCATAGAAAAAGATTACTTGATATTAAACATCTTATTTACTATTGATTTAAGGTAATTGTCAATCTCATTTACTTTAAATCTACTGTCAAGTTCTGATATGTTAATCGAATTGTAAGATGAAACCAGAAGCTTTAGTGAATCTGTGAGTAAGCTATTATCGGTTTTTAGCTTACGTAACAAAATATTCAAATCATCTTTTTTGCCTAATTCTGCATAAGCTATTGCAAGCCTCATTACCTCTTTTTCTTTGTCTTCTTGTAAAATGGATTCTTTTTCTATAGCGGGTAAAATATTAGCTTCAGCAAGCATAATAAAATTGTCCCAATTTCCATTCTGAAAATATGCCTCCTCTTTCATGGCCCTTGCAAATTCGGAGTCATCTTGCTTTAGTGCGTTTAAAACTTCATTATATTTACCTAAATCAAGAAGTGCTTTTGCTTTTATTCTAATGCGCTCTAAGTGCTCATTATAATCATAATTAAACTCTGCTGTAGAATTTAGAAGATCTAAGGCTTGCTCAGCTTTATGATCACTAATATAAATAAGAGCAAGATGGTCTGCGGTAATCACCTTCTCAGATCCATCTAATCTATATTTTATCTGGTGATCTAGTATTTTTTCTGCTTGCTCTAAAAGGTCTAACTTAATTAATCTACTCGTTACTTCTAAAGTAATTTTATCTCCATCGGATCCTATTGGCGTTAATTCTCTAAATTCGTAGTATAAGGAAACTAATTGAAAATCTGATAAATTTTTATACAATCCATTTTCGCTAAAAATATGTTTATTATAAATATCTGCCATTTGCTGGCTAATATAGACCATACTCGGATTATCAGGAAAAGCATCTAAAATATATTTGTAAAGCCTTAGAACCTGTAAATAGTTTTCCGTATAAAGATTTAAATCCGCTATTTTCATCCATATGTCATATTCTAACTTATCGCCTCTCCACATAAAAGTAAGCTCGGTAAGATTAGCAATAGCTTCTTGTGTATCAATTTGACGATTTCTAAGTAACATTTCTATTTTGTCAAACTTACTTCTGATATATGTCTTTGGATTTTTGGCATCATATTGAATAGAATTATAGTAATTTACAGCTTGATTAAATCTTTTTTGTTTTTTAAAAAAAGTAGCCCTGTAATAATTTAGTATATCACCATATATTCTATTATTTGCCTCTGGAAGATTTTGTAAAATCTGATTGGCGGTTTCAACATCATTAGTGATTGATAATATTTCTAATTCATTAAATACTACATTCCAATATATAGCATCATTATAGTCTTTTGGAAAACTATTAATATATTTTACAAGATCTGTTGCAATAGGCCTGCCAGTCATTTTAAACTGATTCAACTTACTCCATAAATTCGTTTCTGGATTACCAGATAATTCTGGCTGAGAATTGATATAGGCGCCTAAAATCTCATTAGCTTCTTGATATCTACGCATCAAACTATATAAAACAGACTTGTAAAAAGGAAATGTTGGATGACTTGATAAAAAATTAGTATCTAATTTCATCAAATTGGTAGCACCCAGCGCCTCTTCAAACATATCATTACAAAAGAAAAACTGAGAAAGCTTTAAAGCATTATCATTTTCATTAGATTGGTCCGATAATACAAGGGCTCTGAATAACGATGACCTCAGATCTAAAAACTCTCCTTTAAGAGATGAGCAATAATCTAGCGGGAGACTAGACTTAATTATAGCATTGGTGGGGGCTATATTTGCGCTTTCCTGAATTTCGATTGTTTTTTCATCTTTTACTTTATCTGGAATAACTTTCACCTCTTTAAGGGGAGTATAAATATTTACTACGGAATCCTTTATATCTACTTTAACATCTTCTGCTACCCAAAAAATAGC
>JANRMA010000126.1:0-2738 GCA_033762035.1 Rickettsiaceae bacterium | reverse complement strand
ATTGATGTGGTTAAATATCTTATAGAGAGTGGAGCTGATTTTAAAGCAGCAAGACAGAATGGAATAACTCCTTTGCATGCAGCATCTCAAGGAGGTCACCTTGATGTGGTTAAATATCTTATAGAGTGCGGTGCTAGTGTAGATATCTCCTTATTAAATAGCCTAGTAGTGCCAGATTATAGTTGCTTAATTGATAAGATAGATAAACGTTTTAGAGAAAGTGGTACTATAGAAGGTGAATATACTTTACATATAAGACATGATGCAAATCTAAAAGTTTTAGATTATTTATTTTTTGATCCTATATTAAAAGGTCATATATGTTTACTAGGATCCAAAGGACAACAAGTTCCAATCCAATTTGCCTCCGCGGTCGAACAAGTTCCAATGGAATTTGACTCCGCGGTCGAACAAGTTCCAATGGAATTTGCTTCCGCGGTCGAATATTCTGATGCGTGTGATTTATAATAGAGAGGGGATTTATAAGTATAAAACTCCTCTTCTGCGAAATGCGCTATTCATGGTATAATTACTCTTTGCAGATAGAATTGAAGCCATCCATCTAATACCAATCTTCATTTTTAAATGATCCAAATGAATTTAGCGGATCTCGATGTAGCTACCCATTAATATAGCCATGTCTTGCGCTTCGACTTAAAATTCATTTGTCTCATTTTATTCTTGCGCATGCTATAAGATATTGAGTATACTAAAATGGCTTAATATTTTTAGGTTTATATTTTTCGTCATGTTTTGCGAGTAAAGAGGTAGCTGTAAAAATTTGTTTTTCTCTATCGAATGTGCCTATTACTACAACCCCCTGCTCCTCCCGAAAAATCATAGGAAGAGGTCCTGTATATTTTACTTTAATTGATTTAGATCTATCTGTTATTACAAATTCAGATTCTTCTATGGAAATTTTATTTAAAGATCCGGTTTGTACATATCCCCCAAGTTTAAGCTGTTGTTTTGGCAAAAAACTCTCTTCCAAAAGCTTAGAGGGGGTTACGTAATATGCTATAGTGTCAGACAAAAAATATAATATAATAGCTACACCTACAGCGCAGGAAATAAAAATGAATAACCATTCATATAGTCTTTTCCTAGTTTTTGCATGCATAAAGTAACAATAATTATTTACGCTTACCCTGCGATAATATATTTTCCATACGAATATATATTGTAAGCCCTATAATAGCAGTAAAATAAACAAAATAAGCTGCGTATAGGTAAAGACTTAAACTGCTAATTTCCATTTAAAAGCTCGTGAAGGGTTTTGCCTATTTCTGCGGGAGACTTAGAAATTCTAACTCCAGCACTCATTAAAGCTTCAAACTTTGCCTCAGCAGTTCCGCCGCTGCCAGATATAATTGCCCCAGCATGGCCCATCCTTTTTCCTTTTGGCGCACTAGCGCCTGCAATAAAGCTTACCATAGGTTTTTTTATTTTGCTAGATTTATAAAATTCTGCGGCTTCTTCTTCTGCGCTTCCGCCTATTTCTCCAATCATCACTATAGAATGAGTCTCAGGATCGCTCAGGAACATTTCTAAACAATCAATAAAATTAGTTCCATTTATTGGATCTCCCCCTATACCAATACAAGTAGACTGACCAAGGCCTACCTTAGATGTCTGAGCGACTGCCTCATATGTTAAAGTGCCAGAGCGAGATACAATCCCAACATGGCCTTTTTTGTGAATATGGCCAGGCATAATACCAATTTTACATTCATCTGGGGTAATAACGCCAGGGCAATTAGGGCCTATTAATCTTGTTTTAGAATTTTGTAAAGCTATCTTTACTTTTAACATATCTAGAACTGGTATTCCTTCTGTAATACATATCACAAGAGGAATTTGCGCATCTATTGCTTCTAATATAGAGTCAGCCGCAAAAGCAGGGGGTACGTATATAACGCTGGCATCTGCACCTGTTTTTGCTACTGCATCATGTACGGTATCAAAAACCGGTAGATCTAAATGAAGCTGGCCTCCTTTGCCAGGAGTTACGCCCCCTACCATTTTAGTGCCGTATTTTATTGCTTGCTCAGAATGAAATGTTCCTTGCGCCCCGGTAAAACCTTGGCAAATTACTTTAGTGTTCTTATTAATCAAAACAGACATATTTTTTCCTCATTAAGTTATAGATGCGCAACTGCAGCGGCTGCTTTTTGTGCCGCATCCGCTAAATCGTCAGCAGAGATAATATCAAGTCCAGACTTATCTAAAATAGATTTTCCAAGTTCAAAATTTGTGCCCGCAAGTCTAACTATTAAAGGTATATTCAGCCCAACTTCTTTTGCCGCTGCAATAATCCCCTCTGCTATTACGTCACATTTCATGATACCCCCAAATATATTGACAAGCACGGCTTTTACTTCTGGATCTGATAAAATAATCTTAAAGGCCTTAGATACTCTGGCCTGATCTGCGCCCCCTCCTACATCTAGAAAATTTGCAGGCTCCTGTCCGTAATATTTAATAATATCCATAGTGGACATAGCAAGACCAGCCCCGTTTACCATGCAGCCTATATTACCTTCCATTCTTACATAACTAAGACCCGCTTTAGATGCTTCTAGCTCATATGGATCTTCTTCATTTTCATCAACAAGAGAGCTAATATTTGGATGTCTAAATAAAGCATTATCATCGAAATTAATTTTAGCATCAAGAGCAAGAATTTGTGCGTCTGATGTTTCTACTAATGGATTTATTTCTATCTGACTTGCATCAGT
>JANRMA010000125.1:0-6373 GCA_033762035.1 Rickettsiaceae bacterium | reverse complement strand
CTACACCTGCTCTATTAGTTAGATGAGCTACTTCATCATAACCATCAAGTAGTAATAATGTACGTTCTTTATTTGATCTTAAGGCATCAAATATTTCTTCTTTAGCAGGTGCTAAATCTTGGTTTATTACTTTTGCTTCTTGATATAGACAATAATGAATAAAACAGCCTAAGGGATTTGTAAGATAATCCTGGCCGTAGATATTATTCCAATTACCTATTAGTAACTTTAATCTGACTTTAAAAATATAATCAAATTTATCATTAAACATTTCTCCCTCGCAGCTAGCGCCGCTCCATCTATAGGCTATATTATGGAGGAAAGTTGTTTTACCAATACCTGCTCCTCCTATTATTAATATTTTACTTGCAGGGCCTTGTATTTGTTTATCTCCTTCTTTTACTTCATCAAATATGTTCTTTGCTTCTATTTCTTGTCTTTCTCCTTTATTGTTAAGTAAGATTTGCAAGTTAACATAATAATCATCCATTTTTTGAGTTGGAACAGAAGGATCTTCAATTAACTTTGGTATAGTATTGCCGGCTTTATATAATGCTTTTAGTTTTAAGGTAAGATTGCTTTGAGTTGTTTGAGGTGCATGTTCCTCAAGTGAGGTTATTCTTAGAGATGCTCTATTCTTTGACATATGGAAGTACCTTGTAATATGTGAGTATTATTTAAATTAATTACAAAGCTAATTTGCTAAATTAAATTCTGATAGATTATTAACTATAATAAACCATAAGTTACTTTAATAGATAAGATATTTGGGCTTGTAATTATATTATATATTTTACGGATAACAGAAATATTTTTTAAGATCAAGAAAAATATCTGACTATTTTTGAATTTTTTAAGTATAAATATTAATAGAATAATTAAAATGAGTATTTACTCACTAATTGAGACAGCAAAGCTAAATAACATAAATCCTTGGCTATATTTAAAAACTCTACTTGAAATAATATAGTATTACAACTACTCAAAACTTGTTGATCTGCTACCCCAAAATCTCAAACTTACCTCGAACATATAGAAAAAGCCGGATTCCTAGAGGCTTACGCTGAAACTTGCTAACCAGGTAGAACAAAGAGTGGGAGGTAGTTTTCTTTTGCGAATTCGTTAGTGTTACCCCAGCTTTGTAGAAAGGACACAACTGACTCAACTATAGCGAAGCTTCTAAATTCTTTAGGAGTTTTTCTATTTTATTGGCTATCTAAAAAATTAGAAATCTCATGAAGTTTTTTTTGTAATAGTTTTTTATCTACTAATTTTGTTTCGTATTCTGCTATTAAAGCCGGAGAAGAGGTTCTACTTAAAGCGTAATTAACTACCTCCTCATCTTTAGTTTTACATATTAAAATACCAATGCTTGGGTTTTCATGTTCCTTTTTCACATCTCTATCTAGGGCTTCTAAATAAAACTGAAGTTTACCCAAATATTCTGGTTGAAAAACCCTTGTTTTCTGAAAATTCTTTCCGGAGACTATTCGCTAGTATTTCTACGACTGATTTACCCCATCCTAAGGTTTGTTGCTTTTCGAAAAGCAACAAACCTATACTCAAATACAGGCTTATAATTTCTTTATTAACAGCGCGAAAAGATTTTTCTCGGCTTTTGTGAATTAAGTTTCTGATAGAAACACAAAAATTATTAAAATTCTCAGTTTTAGTCACATCTGTTGTTATAATTTACTTTTTAAATTTACTCTAAGTACTAATCAAACTAAAATATAGAGTTTTATTAAGTATATGAACATAACAAAATAAAAATTGTAGCTATAAAGCCTTTGCACATTTAAGACTTGGTATATTTCGATAGTTCAACCCTATTTCATGACATTTTGTATGGATTCGAACTATTTGAGTCTGGTTTTTCTTTATTTTCTAAGAACATGCCATATAAAACTTCAGTATCGTCATTGTCTAAGTATGGGTTATTACGCACAACCCGTAACTACTATAATTTTTACTCAAGATATTTATAGATTTCATATATCACTCTATAATTACCAAATTTATATCTCATTAAACCACTTAAATTACCTGATATAAAGTTTGGCAAGAGATAAGTCTTGCGCTAAAAATTTACTAACTTTATTTACTATTTTTTAGCAACTAACTTATCAAGTGATTTTAAATAATTTAGGGCTTGAGGTGCCATATAATATACCCCATATTTACTTAAGTTCTTGCAGCACTTCTTTAGTGGTAAGAATTTTTCTTTTGGTGTAATATCATACTATAAGTATTTTCTCAATGTTTTAAATAAACATCTATAGATAATTTAGCTCTATGATATTGCAAAATACTTCTGTCCATCATCACTTAGTCTTTTGTCTATTAATATGCCTTGTTAGATCATCTTGTATTTCATGCTCTCTTTGGATTTTATATTCTTTGTTAAGACTATGTAGTTTTTGGTCAGTTTTATGAATTTCCTTTTCTATGATGGATTTGATATGAAGCTCGTATTTATTATGAGGATCGTAATTAGCATGATTCTCTTGATGATTATTTGATTTGTGATGCAAGTTATGTTCTTGCTCTTTTTGACCTATATCTTTAGATGATGATATTATTGCATGATTTACTCTATATTTTATATATTCCTCTCTTGCTTTATTATTATCGCTGATTATGTCTTTGCTGAAGATTTTCTGGATTTTATATAAGGAATTTTTAGATATTCTATCCTCATTATCTTTTGCATCAGACTCTATTGTGATTGCCGTAATTCTTGCTATTTCTTTTTGCTCTTCGATATTTTGCGCAAAAGATATATTATCTCCAAAGAGCTGAGCATCTACAAGATTTTCGGCAAAGATTCTGGCTGCAGCAGGGTTTTCTTTGGCGAGTAAGCGAGCAATATCCTTAGTCCTTAAGGTAGATTTGATAAGTTTTTCTCTTTTTGCATATATATCTTGAACATTGATTATTTCTCTTCTGTTTATTTCAAAATCTTTTGCAATATTATGTTTTATGCGCTCATTAATAATGATCCTGGATAATTTGTTGCGGTCAATTTCAAGCCTTAAGTAATCACCTGCTGTAAAGGTAAGATTAACTGAGTCTTTTGCATCTAATAACTGATCTTCTAATATTCTTTTGATAAAATCCTGACTTAAGCCCGAAAAAACTTGATGATTTTGCTCTCTATTTGTGCTTTCTTGATTATTCTTTATATCTTGATTATTCTTACTATTCTGATTATTTTTATTTAAAGAGTTTTGATCATAAGTTGCTAGCTCGATTTTTTCAATATCATAAGATAATATATTCTGACAGCAAGTAAGTAACTTATCCTTGATCTGATCTAATTCTTGCTTCTTTGCTTCTAATAGATCCTGACCTACTATGACAAAAATTGCTTTTGCTGGGTCTTTTTTTGATATTTCTTTAAATACTAGGTTTTTAAGTATCTTATAGCTAAGATCTGGTTGCAGACTCCCTGCAATATTGCGGTATAATTTGGCACTATCATCTACTTGAGTAGAAGATTCATATTTTTCTAGCAACTTGTCTCTTTCTTTTAGATATTGCTTTTTGTTTTGAGGAGCTAGACTTACTAAACTAGCTGGTAGATATTCTGATTCTATCTTGCTTCTTATTTTACTTTCTTGTGAGAGATTATTATTTTTCTTACTTGTTGCTTGGTTTGATTTTTTATTTGCATCTAGCTCTTCTTTCTTTAATTTTGCATCAAAAGACTCTATGTTTGATGCGGTAAGCTCATCTGTAATCCAGGATAGAAGAATCTTGTTATCTGGATCCTTTGATATAATGTTAGCTTTTGTAATAAACTCTTCTACATGAAATGGCGGGAGCTTGTTTTGTAGTGATTTTAGCTTTATTTCTTTCTTTTTTATTTCTCTATCTAACTTATTTGATTCTAGCTTTTCTTCTAGAGAAGGAATGAGTGTTTTATATTCTTCATATTTGATGAGTTTATCATCAATTGATTTTAGATGATCAGTAGCATTTTCTCTTGCTTTAGTTATAGAAAGACCAAATAGACTTATTCCTTTGATATTGCCAAGAAGAGATGGGTTTTGTTTGATTTTTTTGATTTTGTCTGATTTTGTACCTTGATGCTCTAATTTCTCATATGTTTCTAAAATTTGATCTGGTGATTCCTGATAGATATGAGAGAGATAGTCTTTAATATAGCAATTGAGGTAATTCTTTCCATCTTTTATTTTATCTATTGCAAGAGCTTTAGCATCTATTGATGATTTATATTCAAGATCGAGATTTATTATAGATAATTTATGTTCTTCTATTTGAGAGATGAGATTATTAGTTATTTCCTTTAAGGATTGTTTGCTATGGTTTATCTCTGCTAAAAGTAGCTGGTATTCTATCTCATTTAGACTTCCGGGTTTATTGATTGAAGATCCTATAGATTTTATGGTTTTGATCAGTAATGGAAGTTCTAATAGATCTACTAAATTACCATTATGTGGGGCTTTATTGAAGTAATATTTATACTCATTTTTATGGGCATGTTTTTCTATTGTTGAATAATTAATTTGTGACTGAGTGAGTAATTTTTTATATGTTTGATAATTATCCGTTATTTGAGATGCAAGATTTTTCCGCATTTCTAATAAATCATTTAGATCTTTTATATATGGATGATCATTATAATGATGGATTCGCCCTTTTGCTTGTTCAAGCTCAAGCCATCTATCAATAGCTTGTCTTGTTTTAATGAGGCTATTCCTTATATCTATATAATCTATGAGAATTTCTTCTGGAGTTTTTGGATTTTTTTGATCCCCTTCTGGCTCTTGATCTTTTTGATATAGTTTAGATATATGATCAATGCTAAGACTCGTATCTCCTCTTCTTTGAATTAATGAAATGAGTCCTGCATATTTATCGCTCATATCATCATCTTTATCAGCTTTGATCATATATTCAAGTTTAGCATTTACGGGATTTAAAGATATTTTTCTATATAATGCATCTTGTAAGACATCCGTTGCTCCATAGAGTTTTAAGTTTTTTCTATGGCGAGTTGCCATAACATTGAACATATTATAGCCAGTATGAGAATCAATTAGGCCAAATACCTTATCATAGGTCTTACCTTGGGATTTATAGATGTTTTTAGCATATCCATAGTCAAATCCTTTAAAATAATGGTTATCTATTTCTATTATTCTATTTTCTGGAGTAAATATTGAGCTAAGGCTGTTTTTATCTATATTAGTTGTGATTTTAACTATAATAGTCTTATTGAGCTTATTATTTCTTTTATCTAATCTTGATCCAAATCCTACTACTTCTGCAATATCGCTATTTGAGATAGAAAGGTAGTTATTATTTTTAGTAAAGACTATCTGATCTCCTTTTGCTATTTGAATCAGGCATGAGATGCCTTGTCTTGTTATGTGATAAGTTTGTGATAGAGATGAGATTACGCCCCTCTCTATCAGCTTTTCTCTAATAGATAAGTTCAGAGATGTAACATCTAAATTAGTATAAGCTAGGGCGATTATTTTATCTTGGATTAAGCTTGATGCTTTCTCATTATATATTCTAATATATTCATCAATATAATCTCGTGCTAATCTATCTTTTGCTCTATCTAAATTATCCTCAAATCTGAAACAGCCTGTTTTTCTGTAAAGTTTTATAGCATCTGGTATTTTAAACTGGGCTAAAAGCTTTGTTGCTTCTCTATGAAGTTGGTTTTCTTGTCTTTTTACTTCTTCTAATCTCTTTGGTAGAAATATCTCTGATATTTTCTCATAAGCTCCTAAGCTAGAAATTGATGAGAGTTGATTACTATCTCCAAGTAATATAAGCTTTGCACCTGAGTTTTGGACTTCTCTTATAATATAATGCATCTCTGTTAGATCTACTTGCGATGCTTCATCTATAATTAAGACTGTTTTGTTAGATAAAAGTCTTGTTTTATTTTGAGATCTTGAATCTTCATTCTTATAATAATCCATCTTCAGGTTCAATTTACCTTCAAATTCACCCGGAGATAGATTCTCTAATTTATAACGAAATTGCGTGATATTCATCCAATTATCAAGATTTGCTGATAAACCAAGCTCTCTACTTGCTACATTACTAACAGCAACTCCTATAACATTATAACCATGTTTTTTATACTGACTTGATATTTTGCGCATTAAGGTAGTTTTACCCGCACCAGGCAGCCCTTCTATTACGCTTATTTGATATTTATCATTTAATATATCTAGAGCAACTTTTTTTTGCCTATCAGATAATATTATTTCTTTAAAATCTTCTCCTAAATATTCATTTGCAAGAATTTTTGCTTTATCTAGGGCCCTTTCAAGTAAAGTTTTAGAATCAAGACTTGAGGTAGTAATGCCTAATGAATGATTAG
>JANRMA010000124.1:0-2586 GCA_033762035.1 Rickettsiaceae bacterium | reverse complement strand
AAAAAAATAACATTACTATACTAATTAGGCCAAATATATAACCAAAATATCTTAGCGCAGATCTTGTAAATGATATTTTTTGATAGTCAGAGAGATCTACTACTTTCATTTTGAGGATATATTTGCCTATAGTTTGCCCATACTTCATCCAGCAAAATATAAAATATACAGAAATTAAAATAAATTCAATCGCGAAGGTAGAAAAAGTTAGTCCAAGAAATTGTGTAGGTGTTATTGACTTTGCAAAATCATCAGATGTAGTAAGAAGTCTAACATCTTCAAAACTATTAATTGTCATGCCTAGCATTTCTATATTAGGTGCAAAAAAATATCTTATTAAATATAAGCTTATCATACCCATAATTGGCCTTAATATGAAACTTATAATAGTTAAATCTATCATGAGCGATCCAATCCGTAACATGGCCCCGGGGTAAGCTATTTGCTTTTGTATAGTTTGTTGCTTCTGCATAACTTAATTATCTGAATAAAAATTTTACACTACTACCTAGTTCAATATTTAAGAACTTAGCCTCCGGAGACATATTAGCAAATGCTGTTTTTGCAGAAATAGACTTGCCTGGCTTAATAGATATATTACCTTTAGCATTAGGGTCTGCAACATAGGAATATAATTTTACATTATGCTTATCTGTAACAAATATGTGCACAAGAGGTAGTACCGCAGCTACTGATCCTGCATTTGTAATATTATATTTCACATTTAGTGTATTACTACTCTCCTGTAGTTCGTAAATAACATTTTCTACTCTCATATTTTTGCCAGCGCACATACTTCCGCAAACTCCAATCTTATCAGTAAAATCTGGATATAAAATCCATATAGTAGATAGTATTAATCCAAGAAGCATAAAAGGCAAACAATAAAGCATAATAGAAATTTCAATAGGAATTACAGTGGGTAAATTTGCCCCAGTAATTGAATTTGATATTATGGTTTTTTGGACGATTATATCCTCTTTAACAATAGCATGGCCAGGAATAGATGCGTGCCAAATATTTCTACATTTTGAGCATTTTACTCTTCTGCCAGTGGTGCCAATCTGAGCAGGAAGCACATAAAAACCGGCGCTACATTTTGGACATGAAATAATCATAACATTTCCCTCTTGATAAATATTGACTAAAAGATATGTTCTTTTAAGTTATAAGGCAAGAAATTATAATAGAGAGACCATATGAAAAAATATATAAGTCAGATAAATGATATTTGGCAAGAAAAAGAAGAAATAAAAAAAAGCCCCAATTCAGAAAAATTTATCAGTGCAAAAAAAATTGTAACTGTAGTGATAGAAGAGCTAGATAAAGGCAAAGAGAGAGTTTGTTACAAAGAAAATAACACTTGGATAGTGAATGAATGGGCAAAAAAGGCAATATTGCTTGCTTTTTATTTCTTTTCTTCAGAAAATTATAATTTAGGAGTAACCCAGGCCTATGACAAAATAAGGCCTAAATTTGGAGACTCTTGGGACGAGCGTATATTTGCAAAAGAAAATATGAGAATAGTACCTTCTGCTTATGTTCGCAAAGGAGTCTATATTGGAAAAAATACTATCATTATGCCATCTTTTATCAATATTGGAGCTTATGTAGACGATAACACACTAATAGATACATGGGCAACTATAGGATCTTGCGCCCAAATTGGAAAAAATTGCCATATTTCTGGAGGCGTAGGTATTGGAGGAGTATTAGAGCCAGTCCAGGCTAATCCTGTCATAATAGAAGATAATTGCTTCATAGGAGCAAGAAGTGAAATAGCAGAAGGCGTAATTATAGAAGAAGGAGCAGTAATATCAATGGGCGTATATTTAGGAGCAAGTACAAAGATTATACATAGATATACCGGCGAAATCATTTATGGTAGAGTGCCCTCTAATTCCGTAGTAGTGCCAGGAACTATGCCTGGGGCATCGCCTTCTCACCCCTCTCTATATTGCGCCGTAATTGTAAAGCAGGTTGACAGTAATACGAGAAGGAAAACCTCAATAAATGAATTATTAAGATATTAAAATGTTGACTTTATACCACTATAATTTATGCCCAATATCTAGAATGATTAGAATCTTGCTACAAGAGCAACATATTCAGCATGAACTTATAAAAGTAGAATATTGGAGAGAGCAAAAAAAACTTTTTTTAATGGATCCGCTGGGCGAAATACCTATTATAGTAACTCCTCAAGGAGCTCAAATAGTTGGACTATATCCTTGCGTCGAATATTGCATGAGCCTTACTCCTAATTTTCATTTATGTCAATTTACACAAACCGAGCTTGCGGAAATCAGAAGGTTAATATACTGGATTAACGTAAGATTCAACAAGGAAGTTACCTCTTATATAATTAGCGAAAAGCTTATAAAATTACTTTCCAAAAAAGATGCATTAAGAACAGAATTCCTAAGGGCGGCTAGAATCAATTTTCTCCATCATATGAATTATTTCTACGAACTTGTGCAGAAAAATGGCTCTGTTGCATCAGAAAGACTTTCTGTGGCGGATATTTTTCTAGCATCTCATATCTCTGTTTTAGATTATTTTGGAGAAATTAATTGGGACAAGCAT
>JANRMA010000123.1:0-4246 GCA_033762035.1 Rickettsiaceae bacterium | reverse complement strand
TCTAAATACCATAAGAATCCATGTAGATGCCAAGCTAGATTCTATAGAAGGAGCGTTAGATTTTGCTAAAAAAGCTTTTAGCCATCTGCCGCATTATAATATCTTGAGAGCGTGCGAAATTAAATTGATACGCACTATAACTCCAAATATAATTGACGGAATAAATAATTTTGATATTTCTAATTTAGCGAATTTGTCTCTAAATATGGAAGTAAAAGGGCTGAATTTAAATGATTAAACAGAAACAATATAATAATCTAATTTTAACCAAAGGAAAAAGCGATTTTTTCTTCAGGGGTCTTTGCAGAGAATTTAGTAATTCTATAGATAGTGAGGTAGTACACCCACTTGCAACAATGCTTGGATCTCATTTTATAAACTTAGACGAAAAGGAATTGCAGCATACCTTAACAGAAATCGTGATAAAAATTAGAAAGTATCTTGGCATGAGAGTCATAGCAGTATATGATTTTGGAGTAGTAATAACTCTTTTTTCTATAGCAACATCAAGGGATGATTTTTTACCCGAGGATAATTCAGAAAATCTAAAAGATGAAAGCAAAAAAGAGGAAATATTATCGGAGCTAATATCTGGATTTGATGACGATAAATTACAACCTCAATATAAAAAATTTATCGAGACTTTGACCCAAGAAGAAGATGCAAATTTAATTATTAATTATATTCACGCTAACAAAAGTACTATACATAATAGATATAAAATACTCAGTAAATTAGGTGAGTATAAAAGTAAAAAAGCCTTACACAAAGCAATGCTAGATATTGTTAGATCTAACGCTCAACAAATAGCCTCTTATCAAGAAATAAGAAATATAATTAATATGACAATTTCTATTGTTATTGCTTCAATTTTTTCTTACGTTTGTATAATGCATTTTGGAATCTTTGCGCCTTTTTTAATACTTCCAGCAACGTTATATGGCATCAAATACAGTATTTATCCTATAGATAAGCTATTAGAAAAAACATTTGATCTAACACCTAAAATTCATAATAGCACTGATTTAGCAAGGCAGATCCCTCTTCTTAAAGACCAAGATAGTAAGATACAAACTAAACATAAGACTAGCAGCTATAAAAAGAAAGAAACTCTTGATATTAATATTCTTGATGATCTGGTTAGCAAAACGCCTCAGAGCGAACCAAATACAGAGCTAAATGCTCTTAATACTGATTCTAGATCTAAGAATCACACGAGGCGTAACGAAAAACAAAATATCAATACTCAAATCAATGCAACAAAAGATCATAAACTCAGGAAACATCTGAGCTTAAACACAAAGAACAAGGCTGATAAAATGAAACAAGAATTAATAGACCGAGGCGCATTAGATTCGGATTGGTAGAATCAATATACTAAATATACAAAATAATTATTACTAACTTGGGCAAAATACAGGTAATCCGTAAGGATATAGTATTTATTTCAATAAATATTAGCATAGCTAGATCCATATATACAAAACTAAAATCTTTTATAGCCTTGAATTTACTTTAGATTGTTATATAATATACATAAACAGAGTGCGATTACTATGTTCATCAAAAAACAGAATTTAAACTTTAATACTTTAGCTGGTAAAATGCTAGTAGCAAATCCGTATAAATCTTTCGGAGATATTTATGATAAAAGTGTAATTTATCTTGCATCTCACACCCAAGAAGGAGCTATTGGAATGATAGTTAATAAAATGTTAAGCAAGCTAGGAATTAAAAAACTATATCGTATTAGTGACGAAGAAATGAATATAGGTCAGGATATGGAGAAGAATATATTCATTGGCGGACCTGTTGAGCCAGATAGAAGTTTTGTCTTACATTCTTCAGATTATCAAAAAAATCTTATATTCCCGCATAACTCAGATGTGGCTATTAGCTCCAATATACATGTAATAAAGGATATTTTAAAAGGCGTTGGTCCTTGTAAATCTAGTATAATATTAGGTTACACTGGATGGGGCCAGAATCAATTAGAACAGGAAATAGAAAATAATTATTGGTTCATCGAAGAGCCGGATCCAAAAATTATATTTGGGGAGGAAAATTCTTGCAAATGGTTGAGCGCTATACAAAAATCTGGAATTGACCTTTCTGCCCTTTCGTCAGAATTAGGGCACTCCTAGCACTTGCAAAAGATTTAAAATTGTGTATTATAGGCTAGTTTTAGTCTTGAGATTTTTTAGCGCCTATACTTAAGACTTTATTTTGTATTTAACTTTAATTGCGGTTGATGTCCGGCGCTCATGATCGCTTAAGTAGTATTTATTAATGGAACAATTATTTCAAAAAATCAAAACAAAAGAAAAATTTATCCCTGTAGTGATAGAAGAAAATTCGCAAGAAGATTTTGCATCTCTAATTTTAACCGCAACCCTTTCTTCAAAAGTTAAAGAAGGAGAAGTAGTCAAAGGTATAGTAGTAGGTATCGAAGATGACACAGTCATTGTTGATGTCGGGCTAAAAAATGAAGGTAGAATACCTGTTAGCGAATTTAAACTCATCGTAGGTAAGGAATTGCCTTTTATTGGCGATGAAGTTGATGTATTTGTTGAAAAATTAGAAGGAAGAAACGGACGCACAATATTAAGTAGAGAAAAAGCAATTCGTCAAGAATCCTGGAATATACTCGAAAGCGCTTTTGAAGCAGGAAGCCTAGTTGACGGAGTAATTTTTGGAAGAGTAAAGGGAGGCTTTACCGTGGATTTATCGGGAGTGGTAGCATTTTTACCTGGTAGCCAAGTAGATACTCGTCCTATAAAAGACCTTGCACCATTAATGGATGTAGTACAGCCATTTAAAATTTTAAAAATGGATACTAAACTTGGAAATATTGTTGTGTCAAGAAGAGCGATATTAGAAGAATCAAGATCCGGCATAAGAGATGAAATGCTCGCGCAGATTAAAGAGGGCATGGTCATGGAAGGCACGGTTAAAAATATTACTGACTATGGTGCATTTATTGACCTTGGAAGTTTAGACGGCTTATTACACGTAACAGATATTTCTTGGGCTAGAATTAATCATCCATCAGAAGTGTTAAGTATGGGTCAAAAAATCAAAGTTATGGTCATTAAATTTAATGAAGAAACTAAGAGAATATCTCTTGGCATGAAACAACTAGATCAAAATCCATGGAACGGTATTAAAGGAGAATTTCCTGTTGGCAGGAAGATGATAGGTAAAGTAACAAATGTCACAGATTATGGCGCATTCATAGAGATAAAAGATGGTATAGAAGGCTTAGTCCATTCAAGCGAAGTTTCCTGGGTAAAATCTAATCAAAATGCAAGAAAATCTCTAACCATAGGTCAAGATGTTGAGTTTGTAGTTCTAGAAGTAGACGAGGAGAAACATAGAATTTCACTTAGTATAAAACAATGCAAAAATAATCCGTGGATTGAGTTTGCAGAACATCATAGAGTTGGGGATATAATTCAATCAGAAATAAGAAATGTGGCTGATTTCGGTATTTTTGTTTCGATTGGCACAGATATTGATGGCATGATTCATGAAACTGATATACCAAAAAATTTAGGCGATCACGCACTTAAAAATTTCAAAAAAGGCGATAGTATTGAATGTAAAATTCTTTCTATTGACACAGAAAAAGAAAGAGTAGCATTAAGTCTTAAGAATTTATCTGATAATTCCGATGAAAATTCTCGCTATTCTCATTTTTCTAAAGGAGATGTGATTACTGCGGTAATTAAAGAAACACAAGATATGGGTGTTGTCGTAGAATGCGAAGATGGTATTGAAGGCTTTATTAAAAAAATAGATTTAGCTTCGGATAAAACAGAGCAAAGAATTGAAAGATTCCACGTAGGAGATAAATTAGATGCTAAAGTACTTAACGTTCAAAAGGATGGCATAGTAAATCTCTCTATTAGAGCATTAGAAATATCAGAAAGAAAAAAGACTATCAAAGAATATGGTTCTACAGATAGTGGGGCAAGTCTTGGAGATATTTTAGGAGCGGCATTGAATCAACATCATAATCCAAAAAAATAATTAATTAATAACTCTGCAAGCCAAAGTATTTAACTTACCTTACCTGCAGAGTTTTTCTTTTTAGTGTCTTGAGTTGTACTAATTGACATTTAATCTGACATTGGTGTATAAGATAAGAGATTAGCTCGTGAGTGAGAGCCTTCAATAGCTCATTCACGAACGAGCTAATCTCCATTAACTTATAACAACATTTATGGAGATTAAAAATGAATTT
>JANRMA010000122.1:0-7542 GCA_033762035.1 Rickettsiaceae bacterium | reverse complement strand
AAATTCATTTTTAATCTCCATAAATGTTGTTATAAGTTAATGGAGATTAGCTCGTTCGTGAATGAGCTATTGAAGGCTCTCACTCACGAGCTAATCTCTTATCTTATACACCAATGTCAGATTAAATGTCAATTAGTACAAGTGATGAAGTAATGCATCCAGTTTTAACTCCAGAACAACAAGAGAGTGTAAATAGAGATTTGTTTGAAGTAATTTGGGCTAATAACATACCAAAAGTTATTGCTTTAATTAAACAAGGCGCTGATGTAAATGCTGTAGATCGTTATGGCAATACTGCTCTTATGGAGGCTGCACGTTTTGCACGTCCTGAGATTGCTCGCATTCTGATTGAGCAAGGCGCTGATGTAAATGGTGCAAGAACTGTCTATGGCAAGACTGCTCTGATGCAAGCTGCATATAACGGGCATAATGCAATCACAGCGCTTCTTTTAGAAAGAGGCGCTGATGTAAATGCTGCAGATCGTTGCGGCAATACTGCTCTTATAGAGGCTGCACATTACGGGTATGCCAAGACTACGCGCCTTCTGATTGATGCAGGTGCTGAAGTAAATGCTACAGCGCGTAATGGACAGAGTGCTCTTATGTGGGCTGCATATTACGGGTATACCCAGACTACACGCCTTCTTATTGAAGGAGGTGCTGATGCTCAGATGGCCGCTACCAACCTGTTTTTAAGATGTAGTACTGATGATATAGCGAAACTCCGTAAGTTAAAAACAGGCGATATAGAGAATCCTGATCTTATAAGCTCAGGAAAAGCTCGAGGAATTGCTACTATAATTGCACTCGCCCAGAATCTTAACTTTGATAGCATTAAGCAAGATTTTCGCGTGCAAAATAGAGAGAATTCTCAGCTTCTCCTAGCACCTGTAGATAAATGCGCAAATTTGCGCGCAGCAGTGCGCCCCTAATAATTCTGAGATTTTTTATGTTCTAAAGTAAACTAGTAATGTTTTAGAGAGTAATTTAAATATCAATTAGTACAGCAAATGCCCATAGAGTTTATTATATAAATCATGATAGTTTCTAACTTAAACTCAGGGCTTATAGTTATCTTCCTTGCATCTTTCTATTGCGTTATATAATTCGATGCGCCCCATCTTGTTTGCAGTTTTTTGCTATCTTTGTTTAATTACATTTTTTACATATCTTCTACTTGCACATATAGTATTCCATAATTGGTTAACAATTATGGAATACTATTCTTGATTGCTAAATCATCTGTTTTTAGGCAATTCCGATCTTTCTTTTAGTTTAGATATTGTAAAATAATAGCAAGTAATGTATAGTGTTATACTTTGCAATATTTATTTACAAATCATTATGATTCCATTTACTAAAATGCATGGCCTTGGAAATGATTTTATTATCCTAGATAAGACTACTATACCTGATAGCATTGATATATATAATTTTGCCAGAAAATTTTGCAAGCGCCCTTTAGGTATTGGGTGCGATCAGTTAATTATTTACCAGCAAGTAGCAGATGGAGCTATTATGGAAATATATAATCCAGACGGATCTCCTGCCGGGGCATGCGGCAACGCTACTAGATGCGTTGCATATTTAATGTATGAAACATACGGTAGTACAGAATGTAAAATTTACGTAGGCACTAGAAGTTTATATACTTATTACAAAAGCATGGATAATGTATCTGTAAATATGGGTCCGGTGGATTACAGTCCTAAATGGGCACCGGCGCGTAATTTATTGCATGAATTTTTATCTCCTTACATTAAAGAGAATATCGAATTTATGTCCGTTTCAATAGGCAATCCGCATTTAATTATTTTTAGTCAAGATATATCAGAGCAAGATATTGCTTTAATAGGACCAAGAATTGAAAAAGCCTCATTTTTTCCAGATGGTGTTAATGTGAATTTTGCCAAAATTATAAATGGAGAAATTATCCTAAAAGTATGGGAAAGAGGCACTGGCTTGACGTATGCCTGCGGATCCGGCGCATGCGCAACTTTTGCAAGTGCTTTAAAATTAGGCTATGTTAAATCAAATGCAAAAGTCAGATTTGAATTAGGAGCCTTAGATATTTGTATAAAAGATGAAGATATTATTATGGAAGGGCCAGTAGCTATTGTAGCAAAGGGTGAATTATGTTATGAAGCAAAATAATGAAGTAGTCACTTTTGGATGTAGATTGAATATTTACGAAAGTGAAATTATTAAACAGAATCTCGAATTATCTGGATTAAATGATGTGGTCGTATTTAACACATGCACAGTTACAAAGACGGCCGAAAAAGAAGCCATCAGATCTATAAAAAAAATGAAGAAAAATAGGCCTAATGTTGACATAATTGTCACAGGCTGCGCTGCTCAAACTAATCCGGGACTCTTTTCTTCGCTTTCTGAGGTAACAAAAGTACTAGGAAACGAAGAAAAGCTAATAGTTGATAATTATATATTAAAAGGCGAGAAAATTTCTGTTAGCGATATTATGGAGGTTAAGGAAACTTCGCCTCATATGGTAAGTAGTTTTAGCGAACATTCCAGAGCTTTCCTGCAGATACAAAATGGATGTAATCATAGATGCACCTTTTGTATAATACCTTTTGGTAGAGGTAATAGTAGATCTGTTCCGCTCGGCGGGGTTGTTAATCAGGTAAAAGCTTTAGTAAGGAACGGATATAAGGAAGTAGTTCTTACTGGAGTAGACGTAACTTCGTACGGAGGAGATCTTCCAGGAGAGCCAAGCTTTGGACAAATGATTAGACGTTTGCTAGCGCTTGTACCAGAATTAAAAAGACTAAGGCTTGCATCTATAGATGTAGCAGAAATTGACGATGATCTTTTTGACTTAATGTCTTACGAAGAGAGATTAATGCCCCATTTTCATATCAGCCTTCAATCTGGGGATAACATGATTTTAAAAAGAATGAAAAGAAGGCATAATAGGCAGGATGTTATAGAATTTTGTAATAAATTACGCTCCAAAAGACCAGATGTTGCTTTTGGCGCAGATATTATTGCAGGCTTTCCTACAGAAACAGACGATATGTTTTTAAATAGTCTTAATCTTATTTCCGAGGCTAATTTACAATATCTACATGTATTTCCTTATTCTCCAAGGGAAGGTACTCCAGCGTTTAGAATGCCTCAGGTTGAGAATCATATCAAAAAAGAAAGAGCAAGATTATTGAGAGAAAAAGGAGAACAAAGCCAGGATATGTTTTTCAGGCAAGCAGAAGGAAAAGTAATGAATTTATTAATTGAAAATAATTTTACAGCTAGGAGTGAAAATTTTATTCCTGTACAACTTAAAGAAGAAAAAAAAGTAGGTGAGATTATTAGCGGAAGACTTAAATATACTAATATGTGTATGGAGCTTTATTAAAAAAGCCCCAAAAACAATATAAAATTACTCAACTTCTCCTGGTAAATTTAGGCAATATCCTGAGGATCTAACAGTTTTAATAAAAGGTATTTCATCTGGATTTGTTTTAATTAGACTTCTAAGCCTATTTACATGCACATCAACAGTACGAGATTCTACTGGCTGATGTACTCCCCAAACATAATCTACTATTTGCTGCCTTGAGAATATAGTTTTAGGGGACTGAACAAGTAGTTGAAGAATTTTAAACTCTGTAGGCCCTAAATGAATATGTTGATTTGCTCTATAGACTCTGAAAGTGGCAAGATCCATACTTAAATCTTTGTATTTAATTATTTTATCTTGGAATACAGGCTTAGATTTTCTAAGTAAAGTTTTTATTGAAGTCATTACTTCATTTGGTGTATAAGGCCTGTATACGATTGCAATATTTCCGTTATCAACAGATTTATAATTTTCTGCAGATTCTGTTTCTTCGAGTATCACAACAATAGGTAAGTCATGACAAGAATCTAGAGATCTAATGAGATTAATAGTCTCTACTGGATCATTCCCTAAATTTTTAGTGCTTAGGATAATAATATTAGGTTTGTTTACTTTTATTAGCCTTACTGCTGAGTCTATATCTGGGCTTCTTAGTACATTAAACCAGTATCTCTCAATCGCATTGCTAAGAGATGTTCTTAATAAATCATCCTTTTCGATTACGAAAACTTTTGGGGGTAATTTGTCAGTCATTATTTTTTACCATATTTAGTTAAATTATTTACGCATATCACTTTATCACTTTGTTTTTTAAAAAGCAAATAAACATTTTTGAGATGAAATCTAATCCCATTAAGATAGCGTTAATTTGGAATAGTGTAAATAAAAATTTTTTAGTACTCAAAGAAATATTCATCTTGCAAAAAAAAATATTCGTGATATAACACTTGGGTGTTGTTTTAAGGTCGCATTTTTACTTACCGTTTATTGGAATTTGAAATGTGACGAGTAATATTAAATGGAATTTTATGACTTTTTACGAAACTATTATAATAATAAGACAAGATGTCTCAAGTACAGACATTGATAAGCTTAACGATGATTTTTCTAATATTTTAACTGGACTTGGTTCAGAAATAATCAAAACCGAATATTGGGGGCTGCGAAATCTTGCTTATGATATTAGTAACAATAAAAAGGGCCATTACGTCCTTTTAGGCACTAAATCACCAGATGCTGCAATTAAAGAATTGGAAAGAAAACTGAAGTTAAGTGAAGATGTAATTAGATTTATGACTCTTAAAGTTGATGCAATCAAACAAGATCCCTCTCCTATATTGCAAAACAAACACGATAACTTCGACGATATAATAGATGTTACTATAACTCAAATTTAGAAATTTTATGCAAGAACAAGAAACTGAAGAAAAAACCTTAACTAGAATGGCGGATAGAAATACCCGCAGAGTATTTTTTAAAAGGAGAAAAGGCTGCCCACTTTCTGTACCAGAAGCACCTGAAGTTGATTATAAAAACCCTGCTTTACTAAGCAAATTTGTGTCTGAAGGCGGCAGAATTTTGCCTAATAGAATTACTAATGTTTGCGCAAAGAAACAGCGTCAATTAAAGAATGCTATTAAAATTGCAAGATTATTAGCTCTTTTACCATTTTCATCTAACACAAATAGTAGGTTCTAAATGAAAGTTGTTTTGTTAAAACCAAGAAAAAAATTGGGCAATATAGGCGATATTATCGAAGTAAAGAATGGCTATGCTAGAAATTTTTTAATTCCAGAGCATATTGCGACTAGGGCCACTAAAGAGAATCTTCTTTATTTTGAAAATAAAAAAAGCACTTTAGAGCAGAATAATTCTGAGCTAAAAATATTAGCATTAAAATATGCCGAAAAAATTTCAGGTTCAGATTTTACTTTTATCTCTCAGGCATCTGATGATGGAAGGCTATTTGGCTCAGTGACCGCAAAAGACATAGCAAAGGAAGTAAATAGATTACACTCAGATTACCGGCTTGACTATTCCAAAGTTGTTTTAGATATGCCAATAAAGTCTTTAGGACTGTATGAAATTTCGTTGCATTTACATAATGAAGTAGATACAAAAATTTTGATTAATGTAGCAAGATCAGATAATGAAGCTAGAGAAGCATTAAAGAATTTTAAAACAGAAAAAACTGATCCTGTAGATCAATTTTAGGTAGGTATAAGACTAGCGAGTAGAATGTCTTCTTTTGGATAAGTTAAGATAGCTTGCGCAAAATTTACCTCGGGCCTCAAACATAAAGATCTCAAATATAACAAGTTAAATCTAAATGTATATTCTTGTTCAGCTAGTGAATAAATATCGGTCCTTTATACTAAATATAGTAGATCGTTTTCCTGAGTCTTTTCAGAAAAAACTAAGACAATTTTACAGATTTTATGTTTCTACAGCGCAAAAAAACCTGTTAAAGAATCTTGCTTCAAAGGGATTTCAATTTAATGGTGCAACATATATACTACCAGATTCTATTGCAAAAACTAATGCAAAAGGCATAAATTTAGTAGGCTTTGTTAGCGGGCAATTTGGTCTTGGTCAGCACCTAAGAAATGTAGGAATGGCATTTGAATCAGGAAAGATCGATAAAATCTATTTTAGCATAGATCAATACTCGGCTCTAGTATCTGCAAAATCACAAGAAGATAAAGAAATATCACAATCGCTAAAATATAATACTAATATTTTTGTATGTAATGGAGATTCTTTATGTAGCATTGTATTAGACAATAAAAATATCTTTCGGAATAGATATAACATCAACTACGGCGCATGGGAGCTTTCTAATTATCCAGCAGAATGGCTCCCCTCCCTTAATATATTTGATGAATATTGGGCTATGTCTAGTTTTTTGCAAAAATCAGTTTCTAGTTCTGCTATTATTCCTGTAATACATATGCCTTATCCTATTGATTTTGAAGTTCCTCATCATATTGTGCGTAAGGATTTTAATCTACCAGAACATCTTTTTTTGTTTATATTTACTTTTGATATTTCGTCACTTGCTAGCAGAAAAAACCCTCAAGCAGTAATTAAAGCCTTTCTAAAAGCATTTGGTAATAAGGAAGAAGTTGGTCTTGTTATTAAGGTTTCATCTAATAAAACATTAAAAACTCACAGTAAGGAAATAAAAGAAATAATGAGTCTTGCAAAAAACGACAAAAGAGTTTTTTTGATCAATGAAGTATTATCCAGAGAATATATTTTGGGCCTTATCAATTCCTGCGATGTTTATGTTTCGCTTCATAGAGCCGAAGGGCTTGGTATTGGGATGGCAGAAGCGATGAAAATGGGAAAAGTAGTTATAGCTACCAATTATTCAGGTAATACAGATTTTACTCTTCATGATAATTCCTGTCTTGTAGATTACAAACTTATTGATGTAAAGCCTCTAGAATATATATATGAAAAAGGTAATGTTTGGGCGGATCCAGAAATAGACCATGCTGTTTACTATATGAGAAAACTATATGATGATAGAAGTTATTACAAAAAATTATCATCTAAGGGTAGGGAATATATTGATACTCATTATAACGCCAAAGTCATTATGGAAAAATACCACAAAAGGCTTAAGTTACTTGGATTATTATAAAACCACAGTATTACACCATTCGCAAGAATTATATAATAGCCGATCCAAGAAACCCACCCACCTGAGAATCCCAAAGTTTTTTGTATAATCCATCTTTTCGCAGCAAAGCTTCATGGCTACCATCTTCTACGATTTTGCCATTATCAAATACCAAAATCCTCTGGAGTTTTTTGAGGGTAGATAGCCTATGCGCAATTATTAATGTTGTTTTATTCTCTATTATATGAGTAAGCGATTCTTGAATATAGTTTTCAGTAATAGAATCTAATGCGCTAGTAGATTCATCCATTATAACTATTGGGCTATTCTTAATAAAATTTCTTGCTATAGCAATACGCTGTTTTTGGCCGCCAGATAATTTAATGCCCCTATCACCTACTATTGTATCGTATTTATCTGGCAGGGAATTAATAAAAGAGTCAATTTTTGCAAGTTTTGCTGCCCTTTTAATTTGTTCAAAATCTCTATCTTCCATGCCATAAGCAATATTTTCTGCTATAGTTCTATTGAATAAAATTGGCTCTTGAGGAGT
>JANRMA010000121.1:0-4084 GCA_033762035.1 Rickettsiaceae bacterium | reverse complement strand
AACAAAAATCAGAGAATCCGTACCTTCATCTATATAAGCTAGTATTATTAAGTCCATGAGTACCTTCAGGCTCACAAAATACTCCACGGATAATTTACAGATTGTTGATTACCTGTCTGTCAGGTACGTGAACGGTTACAGCAAACAAGCGCCGAAAATGAGTTTTAGCCCAATCGCCTGACAGATATTGCCAAAGGCTATTCAACGTAGTCAGTTACGTCTTCGTCTAGAATATCTCCAGAAAATTCCCTCTCTCCGTTTAGCCAGCCGTCGTAATATTCTATATCTTTTAGATAATTTTCATTTTTAGCTTTAGCTTGCGCACTATTTTGAGTGACATTGTTATTTATTTCAATTTCAGCATCATCTATATTTATTGTAAATTTAATATCAAAGGGAATAGCATACTTGCTTGTAGATTTACTTTTTTCCTCTATTTCTTTCTTTCGATTGTAAATTTGGCGTCCGCTAAGGACTCTTTCATCAAAACCATCATTGAATCTTGTATACTTAGAAAAATAAAATTTAGTTTTTATCTCTAAATGAGAACCAGTATTTTGGTTAAAAGTTGCCATTATAGAATTTATATAACTTATCTTATTTTGAATTTCTGGGTCATTTTGACAAAGATATAAAGTTGGACTTAAATCTATGCCATCTATATAATAAAAACTACCAGTTGCAAATTTTTCTCTAAGTTCAAATATTGTCTCATATGCATTATGCAAATTTTCCGCACTTCTTTCTTCTTGATCCGAAATAAATTGTTTAGTTCGCATACCAACTTGTTTTGGGAAATTAGAAATGCGTCCTATGGAATTAATATCAAGACCAAAATCTTCTCTAAAATAATTTTTAATTTGCTGGCTTGAGTCTAGCTTAGAGTCCATTTCATTGTCGTGCATATTTTTTTTGTCATTATGCTTGCTATACAAGTCTAAGTTTCTTGTACCCAGTAACAAACTTGTGAGTATGTGTGTTAGTCCTTTCATATAATGTAACTTATTTTTATTTAAGTTAAGTATATAGTATGAATAGGATTAGTGAAGTAGAATATTCATACAATAAACATATTTATTAAATCTAGCCACAAAAATCATACTGTTAAAAATGGAAATAGTATTGCGCCAACAAGAGAAGTCCAGATCTATTCAATGATATACTTGTCTAATAAATTAAACCTGTTATAAATGTAGCAAAAATGGAGAAATAAATGGATATCAAGAGAGTTGTAATTACAGGAATGGGTCTTATTACCCCAATAGGACTTAATCTATCAGAAAATTGGGAATCTTTACTCAAAGGAAAATCTGGCGTTAGAAAAATTACTAAATTTGATGTTACAAATTCTTCAGTTAAAATTGCATCTCAAGTAGACGAGGGAGAAGAAGAGGGGGCTAGAAAATTTATCCCAGAAAATTATATAGAGCCTGTAGATGTAAGAAAAATGTCTCGTTTTATTCAATATGGGTTTGCTGCTGCAAAAGAAGCAATAGAAGATAGTAATTGGATGCCAACTGATGAATATTCTCTCAAGAGAACTGGTCTAATTTTAGGCTCTGGCATAGGCGGACTGGAGACAATAGAAAATACCGCTTTTCAATTAAAAGAAACAGGAAGAGTAAGTCCCTTTTTTATACCTTCTTGTTTAATTAATCTTTTATCTGGCCATGTTAGTATGAAATATGGCTTTAGAGGCCCTAATCATGCTGTGGTTACTGCATGCGCAACAGGTGCTCATGCTATCGGAGATGCTTGTAGATTAATAAAATATGGTAATGCTGATGTTATGGTCGCAGGGGCCGCAGAAGCTGCTATAACACCATTAGGCCTTGCGGGATTTGCAGCTGCTAGGGCTTTATGTTCTAGTTTTAATGATGAGCCAACGAAAGCCTCTCGCCCCTGGGATAAATCTAGATGCGGATTTATTATGGGAGAAGGTGCTGGAGTAGTTGTACTGGAAGAATATGAGCATGCAAAAAAAAGAGGGGCTAAAATTTATGCTGAAGTTGTAGGTTACGGACTTGCAGGCGATGCATATCATATAACTTCTAGTCATCCTGAAGGTAGAGGGGGTTTTGAGTCCATGGAAAATGCAATATTAGATGCCAGGATAAATATAGAAGATATAGGCTATATTAATGGCCACGGAACCTCGACTCAAATTGGTGATGCTTCAGAATTATTCGCAGTTCAGAAAATGTTTCTAGAGACTAATCCAGGCATTAAACTTTCTTCTACAAAATCATCTATAGGTCATTTACTTGGAGCAGCAGGTAGTGTAGAGGCTATTTACACGGCTCTTAGTTTGCACGACCAAATAATACCTGCAACAATTAATTTAGAAGATCCGATGGATGAGGCAAAAATAGATTTAGTGCCCAATAAACCTAAAGAACATAAATTTGAATATGCGCTCAGCAATTCTTTTGGTTTTGGTGGTACAAATACATGCCTTGCTTTTCGCAAAATATAAACTTCACTAACTCTATTTTGTTGTAAATATGAAATTTACTAAAATTAAATTTTTGTTTATTTTTTTATTTCTAGTATCTATTTTTAGCATATTTACATGGCAATTAATTGTGCGACCAAATAATTTAGCTCAGCCTAAATCAATAATTATTCCTTTCGGAATTCGTGAAAAATATATAGCTAAAAATCTGCGCGAAAATAATATAATAAGCAGCGAATATCTATTTCTAATATATAAACATATTTTCTTTTGGGGTAAAAATATATATTCAGGAGAATATGAATTTAGTCCTGGTGCAAATATAATAGATGTTACAAAGAAGCTTGTAACAAGAGGAGTAAAATATCGTAAAGTAACTATCCCAGGAGGCCTTACTATATATCAAATAGGCCAAATTCTTGAGAATAGTCTTGGTCTTATGGGTTCTTTTCCGTATGATATTCCAGAAGGAGCGCTATTTCCTGAAACATATTTTTATACATATGGAGATAATATAAATTTAATAATTAAGTCTATGAAAAAAGCAATGACAGAAACAATAAATAATTTAACCGCGACTAGAAGACTGCCAAAACCTATAAGTAATACGAGCGAACTTATCATACTTGCATCTATAGTTGAAAAAGAAGCAAAATTAGAAGAAGAAAAACCCATAATAGCATCTGTGTATTTGAATAGACTCAAGATAGGAATGAGGCTTCAGTCTTGTCCTACTGCTTTATATGCAGTAACAAAAGGAGGTAGAAATCCGCTTACAAGAAAGCCCAGCAAAGAAGATATGAAAATAGATTCGTCTTATAATACTTATAAAGTAGCAAATTTGCCGCCATCGCCAATAGCTTGTCCTAGCAAAAGCTCTATTGAAGCTGTACTCAACCCTAGCGCTACAGAATATCTTTATTTTGTTGTTTGTGATGCTTTTGGGGGTCATAAGTTTGCTGCGAGCTACCAACAACATCTAAAGAATATCAAGGCACCTGAGTGCGTGAGGTAAAAATTATAGAAATAATCACTATAAATTTATAATTATTAAAAAAACTTGAATGATTATAAAAATATCTTATAATGCCGAGCATAGTAATAAATTCTATAAAGAGCAAGACTTATGAAGAAAAAATCTAATAAAAAAAATCAAAATAATAAGGTATATACTAGGACTCCTAAGATCGCTAGTGTATCTGAGTTGAAATATAATCCAAGATTAGAGTCCTATAATCCTATAAAGTCTCAAAATATCTCGGATAATAATGCAAAACATGAAGAATGCTGGCATAAATTGAACGTTAGAAAATCCCAAGATTCTTATATTATAGACAAGTCTAATTTGCTACATATAGATGCAAAAGTTTCTAGTGAGATAGATGAAAATTCTGCTCTTGTTAACCAACACCTTGCGCTAATTAACAAAGTAAATCTAGTGAATAGCATAGTAGATAGTTTAAAATTCAATAAAAATGATGCCGCATATTATAGATTGCAATATTCTAGTTGCACTATTGAAAATGAGCATGAATATAAGTGTAACTTTGCTAGTACAAATCATGCAAATGAGAAGCAAGATATACCAACCTCTTCGGTTTGGATAAATGAAAGATTTGTCCAGCAAAT
>JANRMA010000120.1:0-10867 GCA_033762035.1 Rickettsiaceae bacterium | reverse complement strand
CTATATATTTTAAAATCCATGACTCAAGATCGTTATAGTCTGTTATATTTAAATTTTCAACAAAGTAGATAAAATCAAGATCTGAGATATGGTCTATTATCCCTAGATTAGTATATAGTTGATTATAACGATACGAGAACTCCTGATATATAGTATCTAAATCTAAATCTATAGGGAGATATTTTTTTAAGGCAACTCTTTGAACTAAATTTCTTTTATATTGATATAGCCTCTCTGATATTTTAGCCTGATTCACAAAAGATTCAGCTAGAGTTTTTATGTCAAAATATTCTAGCAAGAATTCATCAGCAGCTTCTGCTATTTTAATTACATCATTAGAAGATAGAGGTTTATTATTTTCTCTAAGCTCAATAATAGCTGAATGGGCTTCTAAATTATCTTGTTTAATATGGGCCAAAAAATCTTTATCTAGACTCTCAAAATCATATAGAGCGTCACTTAGTTGTGGTGTTTTATAAATAGTAGACGACATTCCTGCTTAAAGCATTAATTACATAGTATGATATTATCATTGAAATCAGCATAATCAAACATGCTTTAATCATAATAATCAGCGGGGGGAATGTACAGTTTAAAACTAGATACTGCAAAGGTCTTATTAAATGAAATAGAGGGTTTATTTCAAAGAGCCATTTTTTCTCTTCTGGAATTAAGTCGTAAGGATATAAAATTGGCAAAGTCCAATATACTGCATTAAGAAGTACTGTAATTATATGAGGCACATCCATGATATAAGGAGTAATATAAGCTAAAGCTGCTCCTACACAAATTATAGAAATTATAGTAGGTATTATCACTATAGGAGCATATATAATAGTAAAACTTAAATAAGCGGGATAAATTATTATCAAAGCCAGATACATAGATATAAAAGCCCAAAGAAAAGTATAAAAATGGACCAATATATCTGAAATTGGCAATAGAGTTTTTCGTATAGATATTTTTTTTAATATCTCTGACCTATCTATTAAAGACTTAGATCCACTTAAAAGAGAATTCATAATGAAAGTCCAAAGAGGGATTCCTGCAATTAAATTTCTTACTAACACTTCGGCAGGTTGCTTGAATAAAAAGCTAAATACATATGATATTATCATGATATGTATAAATGGCTGCAAAACAGACCAGCTAGACCCTAAAAAAGAGTTTTTGTGCTGCCTGAAAATAGATGTTTCTGTCAATATCATTATTGACTCGAAATATGATTTTTTAAATAGACTAAAGATCATTTTCTAGTCCTTTTTAGTTTTTTTAAGTTCTGCAAGCATTTGGGCCGGGGTGCCTGAATTTTTAATTTCTCCTTGATCCAGAAAATATGCTTTATTGCATAGTTGTTCTATCATCTCTTCTTGGTGGCTTACAAGAATTGAAATAGGAGTATGTAGAAATTTTGAAGTCATATATTTAATAGATTTTTTGACAAAATGATAATCACCAGTTGCAAAAATTTCATCCAATAGAAGAATTTGAGGATCTTTAAATAAATTTACAGCAAATGTGAGCCTGGAAAGCATGCCAGAACTATAGCCTTTTACTGGCCTATCTATCGCATCACCCAGTTCTGAAAATTCTATAATTTTTTCTTCTATTTCAGGAGTATAGCTATCTAGCATATTTGCATATACCATAATTAATTTGATATTTTTTCTACCCGTCATTTCGAACTCGAGTCCAAATCCCATTTCTATAGTAGCTCCTATTGTGCCTTTTATCTCTAATTTACCTGAATGTACCGGATATATCCCTGCGATAGCTTTAAGTAGAGAGCTTTTGCCAGACCCATTTCTTCCAATAAATGCTACTCTATCTCCAGAGTTTATATCCAGAGATATATTTTTTAGTATAGGTACCGCAGAAGAAATTAAATGCCCCTTACCTAAAAAGAAATGCTTTATACCTTGCGCTCTATTATATGTATTTACACCCGTAACACTACAATTCCGCATCCTGATAAAAGAATTATCCATAAAAACTTAGATAAGAGAATCTATCCAAGATTTAAGGTCATTTTTTTGAACAAGGCCTATTTTAGTGCCAAGTAAAGATCCGCCCTTAAAGATCATCATAGTAGGTATGGATTTTATCCCAAGAGCAGTAGGAGAGTTTGGATTTTCGTCAATATTCATCTTCATTATACGTATTTTTCCACTATATTCTGGCGCTATAGACTCTAGAATCGGACCAAGCATTCTGCAAGGGCCGCACCATTCTGCCCAAAAATCGATTAATACAGGCATATCTTTTGATGTGGTTATTTGCTCAAATTCTGCATCAGTTATTTTATCTAACATTTTTTCCTCTTTATTTTTGGTGAATTTTATCACTGAAATTAGGAAGAATCAAATAGAAACAATAATACCTATCTGCATTTTAAATAATCTAAATGAATTTAGCAGAGCTTCTACCTGCCGGCACCTATTAATGTAGAGGTAAGCCGGGCGTAAATACCTTCTATCTTAACTTCGTTGCACATAATCTGGTGTGCCTGTAATTAATCTATTAGCCCAATTTTTTTGATTGTTATGAATCTGAAGCCTGAGTTCATTATAGCTCATAGACTTATTATATGCTTCATCCATTCTTTTTTTATATTCATCAATTTTTTGTGGCTGCATGTTAAGCCCTACTGCGCCATAATAAAGAATAGATGCTTTTGTCCATGCTAAAACATCCTTTAGGTATCCCCTGAATCCTCTCTTATTTTTATCATCTTCATTTTTAATATCTTTGTCTAACTCTAGCTGCAAAGAATATACTTTTTCACTAATCTTCTCTAGATTTAATGATTCTGAAGGTTCTATCTTGAGCTTTGCATATGCTGCTCTCCTTGATTCTGATAATATAGTATTTTGGCTTAATCGCTCAATTGCTAGATTGAATTTGTTCTTAAATGCTTCATTGAGTTTTTGATGGTATGGTTGGTCCTTATTTGTTGGACTAGTGCCTGGGGAGCCTACATTTCCTGATGTGACTATTTTTTTCTTTCTTTGAAGTACAGGTTTCTTGCTTTGAGCTATTTTTTTCTTTGGCGGAGTTTTATCACTACTCTCATCACTCGTTGCACCTTCGCTTGATGATTTATCTATGAATAGCTCCGCTACCGTTTTTGCGTCCTTATTTAGAGTTAAAATTTGAAGACCTCTTCTGCTCGGACTTGATGGAGCTTTTGCTTTCCTCTGCGTTGCAGCTTTTTTATCTATTGTAGCCTCAGATTCTTTTATTGACTCAAGCTCGAGCCTCAATGCTTGTTTTTGCTTTGTTAGATATTCTGCATTATTTTCAAGGCCATTTGCCATAAAAGCTACGGATCTAATCTGGTGTAGATATGAGCTTAGAGCCTTTGCGTAATCCGTTATCTGGTTTCTTGCAATTGATTCTGGTTTAAGAGAATTTATTCTTACGATAGCTTCTGCAACAAAAGCCTGCTTTTCTTGGTGTGCATTACGCCCTTCCGTTTTAGATAACTCATCAAATAACTCATCCGTTATAGCTACAGTTTTGGTTTTTAATTGTTTATAAGTATCATACAGTATTTCTTTCTGTTGTTGAGGCTGTAAATCTGATCTATCTTTAGACATTATTTTACTTATATTTATTTAATATAGAATTAAATTGAATTCTATATACATATGTTATAATAAAATTTTTATTAAAGATATGTATATATATTTATTTTTGAATTATTATTATTTTTTGTAATAAATTTACAACCCTCGACTCCCCCGTCGTTATTCCTGGGCTTCTTTGTCATTCCTAAGCTGCGGCGGGAATCCACTCTTACCATCTCCTTCGCCCCCTTTTTTTAAGAGGGTCCACGACTGGGGAAGACAAGTTATCCACTCGAAGGATATAATTCTACGATAAAATCAAGCTAAAAATCCTCGTAGTAGAGCCAAAACTTATAGCTTCAGCTACATGGACTTTTCTAACATTAAAAGATTCTTCTAAATCCGCAGGCCAAAAACATTAATTATACTAAACTAAGTTGATTTAACATAATTGAAAGAACTGTGTTATACCTATATTAATGGGTAGCAACAAGGCGAGATACGCTAAATTCATTTGGATTATTTAAAAATGAAGATTGGTATAATAGTAAGAACTAAATCCAATATAGAGATTATGGGCCAATATGAAACGCTAGATTAAGGATAAAATTAATGAATTTGATCAGTTACACGAGATTATAATAGAATTTTTTACTGTACCAAATACTACATGATTTACTATATTTCTGCTCTATAACGCTTATTTCATAAAATTGCATTAATAATTTATGTTTTTGCCATGGGGGAAAAATATCTTGCAATTTATATATTAATCCTATATACATATTTTTCTTATCTGGTAGCAAATCTACAAGTTTTTATATTAAACTTTGGTATTATAAATATTTTAGGCGCCCTTAGCTCAGCAGGATAGAGCAACAGATTTCTAATCTGTGGGTCAGAGGTTCGAATCCTTTAGGGCGCGCCAAATACAAATATTTTATAGCTAACATTCAGTTTGCTAATCTCTTCTTTTTTTTATAAGAATGTTATTTTACCCCTCAAGATATGTCTTATACCAAAGAATTAAATTAGACTAATACCATTCGTAAGAATAAATTAGACAAATGAATTTTAGCTCTAAGCAGCCCATGCCTATATTAATTGGTAGCAACAAGGTGAGATCCGCTAAATTCATTTGGATCATTTAAAAATGAAGATTTGTATTATTTAATATATAGGGAAATTGCTGCATAATTTCTCTACTTTTTTCTTGGTAGCAGCAATTAATTCGGCAATATTATCATCCTCAGCAGATTTAAGAATTTCAGATATCATACTAGTTATCTCTATCCATTCATTTTCTTTAAAGCCCCTTGTAGTACAGGCGGCAGTACCCATTCTGATACCAGATGTTATAAAGGATGAGGTAGTATCAAACGGTATAGAATTTTTGTTACAAGTAATTCCTGCCTCATCTAAAATATTAGAGGCTAACTTTCCTGTAATATTTTGCGGGCGCAAATCTACTAATACTAAATGATTATCCGTTCCTCCGGTTTGAAGAGAAAACCCGTGTTGAGTTAATTGACTTGCAAAAAATTTAGCATTAGTACAAACATTCTTTATGTAGTCTTTATACTCTTCAGATAGCGCCTCTTTGAATGCTACGGCCTTTGCTGCTATAATATGCATTAAAGGCCCCCCCTGAAGCCCGGGGAAAATCGCAGAATTTATTTTTTTTGCAAGATCTTCGTAGTTAGTCATAATTATACCTCCTCTTGGACCCCTTAAAGTTTTATGAGTCGTTGAAGTTGCAATATGGGCATATGGCAGAGGATCTGGATGTTCTCCTACCGCAACTAATCCTGCAATATGAGCAATATCTGCAAGAAGATAGGCTCCTACTTTATCTGCTATTTCTCGAAATAGAGCAAAATCAATTATTCTTGGATAGGCAGAATATCCGCATATAATTAATTTTGGTTTATGCTCAAGAGCCTTGCGCATTACATCTTCATAATCTATCAAACCATCTTTCTGCCTTACTCCGTAATGTATGGCATTAAACCATTTTCCTGACAAGTTAGCGCTAGAGCCATGGGTTAAATGCCCACCGCAATCAAGAGACATAGAAAGAATAGTATCTCCTGGGCTTAGCAGGCTTAAAAATACTGCTTGATTTGCACTAGAGCCAGAATGAGGCTGCACATTAGCAAATTCGCATTTAAACAGGCGCTTTAGTCTGCTAATCGCAATATTTTCTATTTCATCGACATACTCGCATCCGTTGTAATATCTTTTTGCCGGATATCCTTCTGCATATTTGTTAGTCAGAATAGAGCCGGCGGCTTCTAATACTGCTTTACTTACATAATTTTCAGAGGCTATTAGCTCTATATTATTTATTTGCCTAAATTTTTCTTTTTCTATAATGCGAAATATTTCTTCATCCTGGGCGGATAATTTTTTTATCATTGAAATACCTATTTGTTGTTTAATGTTCCTAAAAATGCCTTAGCATATTTCAGCCCTGTAAGATCTATAGAATGAGCTAAATTATCTATAGCATGCGTTTCTATAGTGGCGCCTATTTGCCTTAAAAGATTTGCCGAATGCTTCATTGAGGCAAAAGGCACTACTTCATCTTCTGTACCATGTATTAGACAAATAGGAGTTGTATTATTATTTATTTTAGTAGGCGGATAGAACATACCCGAAAATGCTACTACAGCTTTAAATGGAGTATTTAAGTGATGAGCTAAATACATAGAAAGCATAGATCCTTGGGAAAAGCCAACTAAAATTAGATCTTGATATGTAAGATTTAACTCGCTTAATTTATCGTCAATTAACTTTAGCACTTTTGGTATTGAAGCAGCGATATTTCTCTCCATAACAGGAGGGCTTCTATCCCTAAGGCTAAACCATTGATATCCAAATGTGCCCATATCACAAGGCTCTATTCCATTTGGTGAATAAAAATGGCTTTCCGGCAAGCTTTCTTGAATAAAGGGTATAAGGCTCATTAAATCTTCCCCATTTGAGCCATAGCCATGTATAAACATAACTAAGTTTTTTGCTGCCAGTCCAGATAAAGGTTTTTGCTCTAATATTTGCATGATTTTCGATTTTTTAGGTCAATAATATCATTAAACAAATTTATAGCTATAGTTTTTACTGGCCTATAATGACATACTCCATATTTTTTCCCATGACTCTTTCGCCGCATCTTTTACTGCAACAAATGCTGAAAGTAAATTAGTGGCCTTTGTTGTTGAAGTCATTAATTCAATTATGTTAGCCTGTCCTTCTCCGGCTTTTTTAGCCTCAGTTTCTTGCTGTATTAAAGTTTTTCTAAGGCCCGATAGAGAGCTTGCTATGTTAGATGATATATCAAGAGTATATGCGGGTTGATTGCGAGCGGATGTTGTGGTATGAATCCTACTTAAAATCTGTTCTGGAGTAAGGGTTGCTAGCTTATTAAAATTTACTTCCATAATTTTCTGGAAATTCGATACCTCATGCATAGCAATCTCTGGGTTTGGTGTAATTTTTTGGGCAGAAACTTGATTATAGGCGTTCATAGCCTCTAAATTTATACTATTTATTGATGACATAATTACCTCATTGATTCTATGGCTTTTTCAAGCATTTGAGTAGATGTTTGCATAATCGCAAGATTTGCTTCGTAAGATTTTTGGGCCTCCATTGCATCTGCTTTTTCTATTATTTTCTCTACGTTTGGAAGTTTTACATAACCTTCGTCATTTGCAGCGGGGCTGTAAGGATCAAACTTAATCTTAAATGGTTTTTTGTCTACTGAGTATTTACGCACTTTTACAAGTCTTGTTTTTAATTTGCGATCATATTCATTTTTTGCAAATATTGTTCTTCTTTGATATGGATCTCCCCCTGGAGTTAAGGATATAGAATCTTCATTAGCTAAATTTTCTGCTATAATTCTTAGCCTATCAGCTTGAAACTTATTGCCATGGGCAGAAATTTCTATTGCTTTCATTAAGCTATCTTCAAGAGCGCTAGCGCAAAAAGAAAAACATACCAAATATATAGAAAGGCAAAACTTCATCTAGACTTACCTATTGCTACTTTTAATAAATCTGCTCCGCTTTTATAAGCCTTTAGAGCTGTGTCAAATTTAATTCTATTTTCCGTGCCCTTTTTTGCTTCATGAGTAATATCAATATTATTGCCGTTGGGCTTTATTTCTCCGGTTGCATCAACATAATATTTATATTTTATTTTGGAGCTTGTTCCCTCTAAATGCATAGGGTTTGTACTAGCCAAATGAATATTTTTTGGCTTTTTTATCTCATTCTTTTTTGGGAATTTAATCTCTTTAGATATTTGCCCTGGAGTATTAGCATTAGCTATATTTTCTGCTATAATTTCTTGACGTGATGTCAAAAAATACATAAAGGCACTTAAAGCTGCATCAGTTTCGCTCATATTTACTTGTTAATTTCTTGTTATTTAGTAAAATTATAATATATAAATTTTTTGTCCAGAAAAAATGAAATTTACAGATTAAAATGCTCTATATTACTCGCAAAAAAGGTGAATCTGTTGTTATAAATAACAACATCACTCTAACAATAATAGAGATACAAGGAAGTAAGATCAAGCTAGGGTGGGAATTTCCAGAAGATGCTGTAATTCTTAGAAGCGAAATTCACGAAAAGATCGCGGATATGAACAAATCCTCTGTAGGTAACTTTGAAGATCTAGGCTAATAGATATAGAGCTATATAAACATAATATTCTTACTTGAAATCCCGCAAGCATTAAGTATTGTAAGATTTTATAATAATTACTTACATATGTATATACTCGGCCTTGATACTAGCAACGGATATAGTTATGTGGCTGTTTCATATAATTCAAATATTATATATAGCACTAAAGATCCATCTAAAAATATGCAAGCAGAAAATTTAATTTTGGCTATAGAAAATGCATTAAAGGCTTCAAAAATTACATATTCTCAAATCGGCTATATAGCCGCCTCCTGCGGACCTGGTAGCTTTACTGGTATCCGAGTAGCCCTTGCGACCGGACGAGGACTCTCTATTGCATTACCAGAGGTAAAAACTATAGGGATAAATAATTTTCAAACTATTCACTTTAGAATATGCGAACAAGTTGCTTTTTTTGATTATGCTATTGCATCTGTCAATGCATATAGAGGACAGATTTATTTACAAAAATTTATCAGAGAAGGAAGTGAAGAAAAGCCATTATTACTCAATTATGACGAAGCTAGAAAATATATCGAATCTTTAGATGGTCGGATAGCAGTAAGCGGCAGCGGTATAGAAAAATTATACATAATTTCTGATGAGATTCCTAAAAATATCACAATTTTACCTCGTTTTCCGTATCCTGATGGAAGGTTTATATGTAAAGTGGCAAGCAAGCTTATACAATCAGATAATATTAATGAAAAACTAGAGCCTTTATATATTAGAGAAGCTGACGCAAAGATACCTAGTACCACTTCCCAAATTTAAATGGTTTAATAATAGAGATACAACTTTATAACTTACCATCCCAAGTCAATAATTGCATACTGAGGAATATTTAACCCCAAACTTCCCGAAATAAATAAGTAACAATAAGAACTATAATTCCGTAAAAAGCTCCTTTCGGAGTTTTTTTGTTGCTTTTTATTACTATGTGTTATTCTAATTACATTAGAAAAACGACTTCGACAATTTTTTTTGGTCTAATATTGAAGCACATTACATTATATTTGAGGAAGAATGATTAACATGAATAGATATTTAATAACCTTATTAATATTGCTTTTGGCTGGTTGCACTTCAAAGTATGAGAAACTTTATAATCAAAAACCTGCATTTTATGCTTATGTTGCAGGAAATGTAAATAGCAATAATCTTAGTGAAGCACATAATGCTAAAGTTTATGCGACACCCGCTAGCTGTCAAAAAGTTATTACTACCCTGATTGCTTTGAAAGCGCTTGGACCGGAATACAAGTATATAACGGAAGCGTCTGTTATAAATAAAAATGGTAAAATTCATGATTTGATCATTAAATTCTCTGGCGACCCTACCTTAACTTCAGATAAATTATTTAACTTATTACAGTCTTTAAAGAATATTAAGATTAGCGGAGATATCATTCTTGATTCATCGTTTTTTAAAACATCGCCATATTCGCACAATTTAATGCTAGATGATATTGGCACAGCTTATGCGACACCAGTTTCGGCTATTAATATAGATAAAAACTTGATCTCAGTAAAAATATCACCAAAAAAGCCTGGTGAATTAGCCGTAATTTTAGCAGATAGTGGGTATAAGATTAAATCCGATGTGATCACAAATAATGAAAAAACTGCAGTTAAATTGACTTGGGTAGATGGTTCAATACATGTAAAAGGTAATATTAACTCAGCGGATCCTTTGTTGGAGTTGAAAATTTCACCAGTCAATCATGATGAATATATTATGAATAAATTAAGGTTTATTCTCTCTGCGCTGAACATCAAAGGCAGAGTAAAAATTCTAAAAAATAAAGATTTAAATTACAAGCTATATGAATACATCAATCGAATTGAATCTGCCCCTATTGAGGAAATAATTAAGCCTGCGCTCAAAATATCTGATAATTTAATTTTTGATAGCATATACTTAACCCTTATTCATGCTTACTCTGATGCAGAAATTAAAGACTGGGAGCAAGGTAGCGATATTATGAAAAACCTAATTAACAAATATTTTGCAATTGATACTGATAGCGCTCTATTTGTTGATGGATCAGGCCTTTCAAGATATAACAGAGTACAACCTGAGATCCTACTTTCATTACTGAAAAAAGGATTTGATATGCCTGAATTCGTAGATGCATTAGCAATACCAGGCGAAGGAAATTCTACGCTCAAAAATCGCATAACACTTCCAAATACAATTAAAGCAAAAACAGGTAATATGTCTGGAATTAGTTGTTTATGTGGTTATAGCTTTCGTAAAAACAATACGAAAGCTTTTGTTTTTATGAGTAGTAGTTTTGCGCCTCCATCCAAAGAGCTATTTGAGGTTATGGATAATTTTGTAAGAAAAAATTCGTAGGAATAATCCTAAATTCCCAACTTTGTAGGCATTATGATATTTAAATCTTTAAATAGATCTTGAATTTTTTTCCCGACTTTGACAGTTCTTTTTGCGAGAATCTAGGCGTGATGCGGGTTTCAGCGGATTGCTGTTATTGATCTGGTGTACTGCAGATGTTTGATTTGGGGTCGTGTTTATGGTTTTTGTGATTTTGCTTATGGCGTTTCTTGTTGTTTGTAGTTTTTGATTTTGAGAAGCCAG
>JANRMA010000119.1:0-2234 GCA_033762035.1 Rickettsiaceae bacterium | reverse complement strand
TGCAAGATTTTACAGGAGTCCCAGCTGTAGTAGATTTAGCAGCAATGAGAGATGCTATGCATAAACTAGGAGGAGATCCAGAAAAAATTAATCCTTTAATTCCAGTTGATGTAGTTGTAGATCATTCCATAACAGTAATGGATTATGGGGCTATAAGCTCTCATGATACAAATGCACAAATCGAATTCGAGCAAAATTATGAAAGATATAAGCTGTTTAAATGGGCTCAAAAATCATTTAAAAATTTTAAAGTTGTGCCGCCGGGCACTGGTATATGCCATCAAGTAAACCTAGAATATATTGCAAAAGTTGTATGGACGGCAGAGTATAATGGAGAAAATATAGCTTATCCTGATAGTCTTGTTGGCACAGATAGTCATACTACTATGATAAATGGCTTAGGAGTTCTTGGATGGGGGGTAGGGGGAATAGAAGCAGAAGCTGCTATGTTGGGCCAGCCTCTTCCAATGCTTGTTCCTGATGTAATAGGAGTTGAATTAAAAGGGGCTCTTAGTGAAGGTGTAACTGCTACAGACTTAGTATTAACCATTACAGAAGCCTTGAGAAAAAAAGGCGTTGTCGGTAAGTTTGTAGAATATTTTGGACATGGTCTTTCTACCCTTCCTTTAGCGCATAGAGGTACAATAAGTAATATGTCTCCGGAATATGGTTCTACATGTGGCTTTTTCCCCGTGGATGAACATACAATAAAATATTTAACACTTACATCAAGAGATGAGGATCTTACTAGCCTTGTAGAAACTTATTGTAAGCATCAAAAATTATGGTTTAATCCAGAAGAAAAAATACATTATACAGATAGAGTGGAAATCGATTTATCTTCCATAAGACCATCTCTTGCAGGTCCTAAAAGACCTCAGGATAGAGTTTTACTGGAAAATGTAAAATCTAGTATTCAAAATGAAATTAATGCATATGAAGCTAATATTGATAATAGAGCAAAAAGATTTTATGGGGAAAATAATGCAAGCCTTGCACATGGGGACGTAGCAATCGCAGCTATTACAAGCTGTACTAATACATCAAATCCTTATGTGCTTATAGGAGCAGGACTTCTTGCAAAAAAAGCAGTAGAACTCGGCCTAGAAACAAAGCCATGGGTAAAAACCTCCCTTGCTCCTGGATCTCAAGTTGTTACAGAATATTTAAAAAATTCTGGCCTATCAGAATATTTGGATAAGCTAAAATTTAATTTAGTAGGTTATGGTTGTACAACTTGTATAGGAAATTCTGGACCACTCAAACCAGAACTTGAAAAAATTATTACCGATAATAAATTACTAGTATCTTCAGTTTTATCGGGTAACCGGAATTTTGAAGGCAGAATACATCCTTTAGTTAGAGCAAATTATTTAGCGTCACCAATGCTAGTAGTAGCTTTTGCTTTAGCGGGCACAACAAACATAGATCTCACCAAAGATCCAATAGGAAAATCTAAAAATGGAGCTGATGTATTTCTTAAAGATATATGGCCTTCAGATAAGGAAATAGAAGATATAGTAAACTCTAGCCTTACTCAAGAAATGTATAAAGCAATCTATAGTAATGTGTATAACGGTAATTCTCATTGGGCAAATATTGATGTAAATGCTTCAAAAATTTACGACTGGGACGATAAAAGTACTTTTATCAAAAATCCTCCTTTTTTCGAGAATTTCACTATCTCTAATAAGCCATTAGAAAATATATCTGATGCAAGAATTTTAGCTATCTTCGGAGATTCTATAACAACTGATCATATATCTCCAGCTGGATCAATTTCTAAAACGAGCCCAGCTGCAAAATATTTAAATGAGAATGGAGTAGCAAATAAAGATTTTAACTCATATGGTGCAAGAAGAGGGAATCATGAAGTAATGATGAGAGGCACTTTTGCAAATATTCGTATTAAAAATAAGATTTTACATGATGTTGAAGGCGGGTTTACCAAGCACTTACCAGATGGTGAGCAAATGTCCATTTATGATGCATCCATGAAATATGTAAAAGAAAATGTACCTTTGGTAATTTTTGCTGGCAAGGAATATGGCACTGGATCATCCAGGGACTGGGCCGCAAAAGGCACCGTGTTACTTGGAGTAAAAGCAGTAATAGCAGAGAGTTTCGAGAGGATTCATAGATCTAATTTAATTGGCATGGGGGTACTGCCGCTAATAATATTAGCACAAGATGTTGCTCTTCTTTCGTCGCTAGATGGTACCGAAATGGTTAGT
>JANRMA010000118.1:0-10747 GCA_033762035.1 Rickettsiaceae bacterium | reverse complement strand
CAGACCCTATATCTTTAAGTAAATCTGAATAATTATGATTTTTAATCGCCTGAAGAGTAGGATTAAACATTTCCATTGATCTGACAGCGGAATCTACATCATATCCGTAATCTAATGCAAGCATAATACTATTGTATTCTTTGATATTTTCTGCAATTAATTCTATAAATTCTGATAATTTAGGAGATTCCTCTACTATTGCATTATCTTTTGCCTTAGTATATCTAGTTTCTAAATCAAGATTTTTACTGTGCGGGATATCTTTATAACCAAACTCTAAATCCCCAGTTTTTCCGATAATAACAACTATTTCATGCCATAATGAATCAAGTTTTATATATTGCTTAATGGGAAATATATCTAAAAATTCATTAGATATAAAAATGCACCTATTTTCTGGAATTTCTTTATAATCTTGACTCCAAGTAATATTCTCATATTTGTTCAAATTATCTTGCTGAATCTTAGTAAGAGTAGGGCTTTTTTCTAACATTAAGATTTTTATCTGAGGTAATATTTGTGTTTTTTCTAGAACTCTTAATATATCCCTCATTAATACTCCTGTACCTGGACCGAATTCCACTAGAAAAATCTCGTCTGATATATTCATATGAATAAATTGATTATATATCCATATAGCAATCATTTCTCCAAACATTTGTGAAATTTGAGGAGAGGTTATAAAATCTCCTCCTGTTACAGGATTAAATGGATTATTTATATTATAATAAGATAAAGGGCTAGAGGAAATGGCAAGTTCCATAAACTCGTCTATGGTTATGTAACCTTTATTTTGAATAATATGAGTAATTTGACTTTTTGGTTCCATAAAAAATTAACATTCCAAAGATTAGCATAGGTATACTGTATAACTGACCTCCAGATAAATTTAAGTAAGTAAATTCTGGAACTCTGAAAAATTCGCAAAATATACGGGCTAAAGCGTAGAAAATTAAAAAAATTCCAGTCAAGGCGCCTTTTTGTTTATAAAGTTTTTTATAAAAGGAGCAATAGAATAATATTATAAATAATATAAAGCCCTCTAAGAAGGATTCGTATAATTGGCTAGGATGCCTTGGAAAAGAGCCTCCGCGGGGAAATACCACCCCCCATGGAAGAGAAGTGATAGAGCCGTATAACTCTCCGTTTATAAAATTTGCTATTCTTCCAAACATAAATCCTATTGGCGCTGCTTGCACTAATAAGTCGGAAAGTTCTAAAGCATTTATTTTCCGGAAATAAGAAAATAGAAGAATACTAAGCCCAACTCCTATCAGAGCGCCGTGAAAAGACATTCCCCCTTCGTATGTTTTTAAGATATCTAAAGGGTTTGCAAGATATTTTTCTGGTTCGTATAAAAATACATATCCAAGTCTACCGCCTAAAATTATGGCGATTATTAAGTAATTTATATAATCATCTAGATTTGCTTTTTTTATTTTACAGCGTGTTTTTTCTATAAGATATGCGCAATATTTCCATCCAATTAGGATAGATGCTACATAAGAAAGAGAATACCAAGTAACTCCTATATTTCCGTAAATCCTAAATATATATGGATCTATATTTGGAAATGATATCATAATTAGGCAACCTCAGATCTTATGGGAGTAATACCTAATTTTAAAAATATTTCTTGCAATGCGGATACTAAATCATTTATCATGACTTCTGTATGTACCGGCGTAGGTGTAATTCTTAATCTCTCTGTGCCCCTTTTTACAGTAGGAAAGTTTATATGCTGCACAAATATATTATATTCATGTAATAAAAGTTCTGAAATTTGTTTTGTAAGTATTGGATCGCCGATAATAATAGGCACTATATGGCTATTATTTGCTATATAACTTATACCTGCTAGATCTAATTTTTTCTTTAACATGCTAACTTTATTATGTAATTCATCTCTTTCCCTAGCGTTTACAGAGATATGATTAATACTCGCAACAGCTGATGCTGCTATTGCTGGGGGTAGGGCAGTGGTAAATATAAATCCTGGAGCGGAAAGTCTTATAGCTTCTGATATATCGCGTCCAGATACAATATAGCCTCCTATGGCCCCAATTGCTTTTCCCAAAGTACCTTGAATAATATCAATATTATTGTCTAAATTTCTTAGTCTTGCAATACCGGATCCGTTATTGCCATATAGCCCTACGGTATGAACTTCGTCTATATAAGTAAGGGCGTTATATTTTTGCGCAAGTTTGCATATATTTTCTATCGGAGATTCAAGTCCGTCCATAGAATAAACAGATTCAAATACTATCACTTTAGGCCTTGTTGCTGGGAATTTTTGGAGCCCTGCTTCTAAAGATTCCATATCCAGATGTTTGTATATATATTTTTCTGCTTTGGAATTTCTAATACCATGAATTATAGAAGCATGGTTATCTTCGTCGGAGAAAAAAACTATATCAGGGATTATTTTTGCAAGAGTGCTCAACACTGCATCATTTGCTACATATCCAGAAGTAAAAACCAAAGCAGACTCTTTATTATGAAATTGTTTTAGAGTATTTTCTAGCTCTACTATCATAGCATTATTGCCCCCGATGTTTCTGGTGCCTCCTGCGCCTGCACCCATTGCCTTAATAGCTGCAACCCCCGCTGAAATTACCTCAGGATTCTGGCCCATGGCTAAATAGTCGTTTATACACCACATCACTATTTTTTTCCCAGTAGAAGGGCAAATAGCATAAGGAAAATCTCCTGCTAGTCTTTTGATATTTAAAAAGTTTCTATATCTTCCTTCTGCTATTATTTGATTTGCATGGTTTTGAAAAAAATTGTTATAATTTATCATTCTACGCTCTGTTAAGTTCTATCAGCCATAACACAATATCTCCCTAAAGACCAGTTTTTTTTGAATAATGAGTGAATTTTATAGTAAATTTATACACAACCAACGCAAGTATCTATATTAGAGAGTGTATAGTCTATGTTCTTAATAAAATAGTTAGTAAAATCGTAATAAACAACCAAACTATAAGGCTTTTAGCGGTGTGTCTATTTTTTAATCAAACCAAGTAGAGGACTTAATTTACTTGGATTTTAGATGTAAATCACTGATTTATGAACAGATTTATCCACAATTTTTGTGGATATTTTGTCTCTAATTACAGAGCCCTTTTTTGCCGTTTTTTATATAAGTTTTTTTGGGGATTTTGAGTTATGATTATAGTATTTTTTAGCATTTTTATCAAATACGAGAAATTTCACTCAAGATTTCTACATGCTCTGTCCATTTAAATTGATCTAATATTTTTAAATTAATTATCTTAAAAAAGCCTGATTTTTCTAAAAGTTTTACATCTTCATTAAAACTATCTTTATAACAGGAAATATACAAGATTTTTTCTAATTTTCCCGCATTTTTTACAGATTTAATTATTTCTTCTATTTGATTATTAGCCCCTTTTCTTGGGGGGTTTAGAATTATACATTTATATTCTTTCAGCTTATCTGCAGAAATGGGGGCAAATATTAAATCTTGTTGCCATATATTAATAGGATAATCTTTAGTCGCTTGCTTGAGTGAGGTTAGGGCGCTTATATCAAAATCTACCGCATCTACTCTACGTCCTGCACAAGATAAAGCTATAGATATAGTACCCCTTCCACAAAATAAGTCTAGAATAGGGGTATTTTTAGGGATGCTAGCAAGGGAAGTTAATACAAAATGCGAGATTACCTTGTCCGACTCTATCGTTGCTTGTAAAAATGAGTCTGCCTCCACTTTTACTTTTACTTGTCCCGCAAATTCTACGTAAGGCTCTTCTTGCTGATGAGTAGATACAAGGTTATTGTTAGCGTAAAATTTAATACTAAGAATAGATGAGTTTTTGCTCAAGATTCGCACTTTTCTCGATAAATTCATAATTTCTATAGTAGATCTCTTAGTCTCTAGAAAAATTTTTGCAGCAATTCCGTTAGAGGCTTTTGTAATAAAAATTTGTCCGGATTCTTTTTCTATAAGATTTTTGTCTAAAAATTCTGAGATAATTGGGATTAGTGCTGAAATTTCATCCGAGCATATAGGGCAGGATTTTATATTTACTATTTTGTTGCTGCTGGGGGCAAAAAGCCCAAGGATTATACCTAATTTCTTTTGTACGAATTGTAAAGTAATTTTCCTTCTTTTGGGATTTTCTAGCTCTATTAAATCCGCGTATGTAAATTGCTGTAGTTTGTGTGTTTTATATTCATCAGCGCTTAAATGTTGTAGTCTGCATCCTCCGCATCTTCCAAAATATTGGCAAAATACAGAGGATTTGTGATCTAGTATTTCTGCTATAACCATATTGATTACATTATACCAAAAGCATTAAATACAAAAAATAACTCTTCTGCTACTTCTTCTAAATAGTCAAACCTACCAGATGCACCTTGATGCCCTGCGCTCATATTTACTTTTAAATAAATTGGTGCACTTCCTGTATTAAATTCTCTGAGTTTTGCGGTCCATTTTGCAGCTTCCCAATATGTAACACGAGGATCTGAAATTCCTGCTGTAATTAGCATAGAAGGGTACGATTGTTTTTTTACATTATCGTATGGTGAATAAGATTTTATATAGTCAAAATATACAGGATCCTTGGGATTTCCCCACTCCTTGAATTCACCTGGTGTAAGCGGCAGTGTTTCATCTAACATTGTATTTAAAACATCTACAAAGGGCACATGAGCTACAACTGCTTTGAATAATTGCGGCGCCTCATTTACGGCCTGTCCTACAAGCATACCTCCTGCGCTACCTCCTGAAATTACTATCTTACCCTCTGATGTATAGTGCTTATCAATTAAGAAATGAGCGCAGGATAGGAAGTCCGCAAAGCTATTTTTTTTATTTAAAAATTTTGCAGACTCATACCAATTATATCCTAAATCATCTCCGCCTCTTATATGGGCTATAGCATATACAAAACCTCTATTTACTATAGAAATAGCGCTACTTCTAAAGGAGACAGGTACAGATATACCGTAAGATCCGTATCCATATAGATATAGGGGGTTACTTCCGTCTTCTTTAAATAAAGATTTTTTATAAAGAATAGTTAAGGGTATGGAAACACCGTCATTTTCGGCCCATAATCTTTTTACTTCATATTCGTTAGGGTCAAATCCGGAAGGTATTTCTTGTTCCTTCAAAATAGAAAGAGTGTTTTGAGCAAAATCGTAAGTATAAACTATATTAGGCCTTTTGAGGGAAGAATAACTTACTCTTATATCATCTTCTTCGTAATTAGAAGAATAAATTTGAGCGCTATATGCTTCGTCTTCGAATGATATTATTTTACTTTCCTTTGTGGTGAAATTAATTACCTGCGCTTCTGGTAAAGCATTTTTCTTATTTGTAATAAGAAGATAATTACTAGTTAAATCATATCCGCTGATATATGTATCATCTTTATAAGCTATATAATCTACCATAGCGTTTTCGTCAGGATTTTTATCCTCTATAGTTGCTATTCTAAAATTATTTCCAGCATCATTAGTGCGGATAAAAAACTTATTTATAGCATGATCTACATCGTAATTTATTTTGTCTTTACGGCTTAATAATTTTTTGGGCAAAAATTCTGTGTCACTCATACTAAAATAATATATTTCAGAAGAGTCGTGGCCGCTAGATTCTATAATAAAATAAGCCTTACTGGATGATTTAGAAATAGAAAGCTGAAAAAGATTATTTGTTTCATGCATTATAATTTTATCAAGAGAAGGATTAGAGCTTAATATATGATATTTAACAGTATTATGCCTCCATTCGTCGTTTAATGGTGTATAAAAAAATCCCCTTCCATCTTCGTGCCAATGAACTTGGCCAATAGTATCTGAGATTACCTCATCTAAGATAGCACCTGTTTCTAAATCTTTAATATATATAGTATATCTTTCGGATCCGGTAAAATCCATTGAATAAGCTAGTAATTTTTGAGAAGGGGAGATGGCAAAGGCTGATAATTTCGTAAACGACCTACCTACCGCAAGCTCATTTAAGTCTAAGATTATCTCTTCTGGTCCGTTTAAAGAGCCCTTTTTCCTGCAATAAATACTATAGTCTTTATCGGTTTCTGTTCTTGTGTAATAATAATAATCCTCTTTTTTAGTATAAGTAGATATATCTTCGAGTTTAATTCTCCCTTTGAGCTCTAAAAATAAATCATCTATCATGTTTTGATTTTTGCCGAAAAATTTCTGCGAATATTCATTTTGTAATTTAAGATAGTTTAAGACCTTGGGATCTTGAACATTCGGCCAATTTTTATCCCGAAGCCAATGATAATTATCTATTAATTCAGTAGCTCCTATATTTATTTTATAAGGTATCTTTTCTGCAGTTAGTATTTTATCCATATATATGTCCTGTAAAAAATTAATAAAAATCATTATAATGACTGATATAATCATTAATAAAATCACTACTATAAAAGCATAAAGCCTATGCTTATAATCATTAAGTATTTTTATATATTTCAAGAATAGATTCATAATAATCCTAGATCTAATTTTGCTAATATTTCTTCAAATACATCTTCTGTGTTATTAGAGCCATCTACTTCTATTATTCTGTCTTTAAATCTCATAGAAAGTGCATTATAATTCATAACTATCTCTCTAAAAAATGCTAGACCCTTCATTTCATATTTATTAAATTCACCTCTTTCATAGGCGCGCTTTAGTGCATTTTCTGGGTCAATTTTTAAATAAATAGTTTTGTCTGGTAAAAAGCCATCAAATAATACACTATTTAAATGAAATATTTTATTCATATCTGCTTCAGATCTTGCCTGGTATGCAGCTGTTGAATCTATGAATCTATCGCAAATTACTACCTTCCCTTCGACAAGAGCTGGCTTTATAACTCTTTCTATATGCTCATTCCTTGCGGCTAAAATAAGAAGCAATTCTGTTGTAGGTAATATTTTATCAAATACAACAATATCTCTAATTCTCTCTCCCAGATCCGTGCCACCTATTTCCCTTGTCCATATTGCATCAATATCTCGCAACAAACAATGTTGGTATAATTTTTTACTCTGAGTCGTTTTGCCCGATCCATCTATTCCTTCAAATACTATAAATTTTGGGCCTTTATATTTTTCTTTATTTACGTAATAATCCACTTAATAACCACTGAAATATTTTGATGAAGAGATATATGGGCTACTACCCATTTCAGATATTCTAGAGCATGCCCTTTCATATTCTTTTTTATATTTACTACCTTTGTATAATAATTCAACTTCTACATTAAATATTCCAAGCATTAGTAGTTTATTTTCGTATAAATTATCAATAAAATTGATAAGCCTAATTATTTTATCGGATTCTTTGATACATTCTGTTGCAAGGCCGTCTACTATAATAGCGCTATAAGAAGCTGCAATTACTATAAAATCATTGTAGGATGTTTCGCTATTACATATCTCTTCTACAGTAATGTAAATTACCTTTTTGTATGATTTTTTAATTACTATCTCTCTACCAAAAACCTCTAATTTATTTTGGATAAATTTTTTTCCTGGCGCTAATGCTTCTACTAATTTATTAAATGACTCTTTGGTAGTATTAGTTGCTTCTTCAAAAATCATCTTACTATTTTCTGCAGCAAGGATAAATCTATAATCTTGACCATTATCCAAATTATAACAGAAAAAGTTTGATTCTATTCTTTTTATAAAGCGCATAAATAAGTCTCTTTGTATGCCATGTGCGTATAAATCTCCTGGTTTAATATTAGAGGTAAATCCTAGAAAACATCCATTGTCTATAAGAGTATTAGCCACTCTTTGTATAATCATTGCGTCTGTTATGTCTCTTACTTCAAGTTCATCTATAATTATGACAGAATAAGTTGCTGCTAATTTTTCAGCTATAGTTTCTACTGCATCCGTCTTTTTTTTGATAAACATTTTATGAGATTCATCGTGAATAAATTTGATAAAAGATTGATAATGATACCATTGCTTAGATGTAGAAATGGAATCAAAAAAAGCTTTCATAATTATGGATTTGCCAGTGCCAACTGGTCCGTGTAAATATATACCTTCGTATTTTTGAGAGTAAAAAAACTTTGTAAAAAATGATGCGCCAATGCCTTTACTTAATGCATCTAGTATGCGCACCAATCTTGACTGAGCGCTATCTAATGTAATCCCCTTGGGTAGAGAGTGGGTTACTTTTCTAAAAGATTTAAATAGCATTAACTTACCAAATCTAAAATTTCCTTTTGTTTTTCCTGTAAATTTAAATAGCAAGAAATTGCCAGAAATAAATCTACATATTCTTTAACATCAGATATATCGCAAAGAGCCTTATATAATTCTAAATTATTATAATCTGTAAACTTTCTTATTAGTAAGAAAAGATTAAAATTAGGATTTTTCTTAAAGCATCCTAATAACACTTTATTTACAAGCTCATAATTTTTTTGCAGAGAGGCTACTTCGGCAAATAATTCTGCTGCTTTATAATTGCTCGGATTTTGTTCCAGAGATTTTCCGCAATAATCAAGAACGCTAGAATTATCTTGTACTTTTAAAAAAGCTTTGGCAGCTTCTAGGTAAAGAGAAGAAAACTCTTCCTTAATTTGATTGCGGCAGTTTTTATGATTTATAGATAATATAGTACTATCAACTTGGTGCCAATTTTGCATAGCGCAATAAATTTTTGCCATAATTAAATGTATAGATTCGTTTTCTGGGTTAGAAAGATAATAAAGTCTTGCATATTCTAGGGCCTTTTCTAGATTTCCCAATTTAAGTTCTATATCGGCCAGTTTTTTCGCTACAAATATTTTTAGGCCTGGATATTGATTATACATATATAAACTAATAGTAGGGGCATTTTCTGCGGCAATAGCTTTTATAAGCTCGTAATAACCTTTTTGGCTATTATCTAAGTAATGTGTATTTATACCAGTAATCAGTTTATTTGCGTTAGCTCTTTCATTGATTCCGAGTAAAAGTGCAGACTCAAGTAACTTAGATATATTTTCTTGCGCCCTTTGCGCATTTAGTTTTGATTTAATCTCGCCTATACTATTAAACAAAAGAGTAAATATTGAATTTGCAAATAATATTACTCCAGTAGTAACTAAAAATAAAATAACTACTGCGCTTAGCCAAGTGTCTATAATTAAATTATTGACTTCAATTTTGATAGAATCATCAATACCTGATAGTCTCATATAAGATGCACAGACATATATTGTAACGCAAATGAAAATCAAAAACCTAAAAAACTTCAAAATTATTCCTTTCTACTTTTATAATTAATATTGATACCATAAAAAATTCATTCTATCAGCATTTTCTTTATGTTGTTTTCATCCAAATAACTATTTTTCAAATCTTTTATAGACTCTATTAGCAACTTAGAGTGTGTTATATATTCATTATTTAATCTAGTGATAGTGATAAAATTTTTCATCCACGATAAAAAATACGATCTAGGAAAAATATAAGTATAACGAGCTTCTTTAGAGATATTATTTAAATCTTCGGCAATATTTTTTGTTTCTTGTCCAAAATGTTTCATTATTAAATTATCATTCATAAGCGTATTAATTATATTTTTAGCCTCATCAATTCTATCTTGCTGAGCATTAGTATATAAGTCTTTTATCAAATTATAAGTTTTAAGTATATTTACAGTAGACTCTATATTTTCTTGATTTATCTTACATTCTTTTTGTAAGACTTCTGCTTTCTCTTCTACTGATTTCTCTAAGTTTTCTGTACGTGTATCTTGAATATTGCCCGTAGTAACAGATAGTTTGTTGGTATTGAGAGGGCCTATAACTTCAGGATCTTTAGTTACTTGCTCTAAAGATTTTATCTGTTCTATATTATGTTTTGGGGCTTTTTTGGGGGTAAAATATTTGCTCAATTCTATAAATAGTAAAGATATAATACTAATCAGTAATATTGTTGTAAAAGTTCTTTTAATCATTTACTTGGTTTATGAATTACGGGCTTTGAAAGTCTTTTAAGCGCTTTATATTTTCCTAATTTGATTTCAATATAGTCGGTTGAATATAATTGTCCATCTTTTTCTACTGTAATACCTTCGCCTTTAGCTTTGATAGTAGAGTTTTGTGCATCGAATGTTGCATTTGGGGCTATAACTATTTCTTTTTGGTCTTTGCTAATTATTTTCAATTGCTCAGGAAATTCTCCATTTTTTAGGTATTTATCTCCGTTTGGTTTCTTATACATATTAAGTATCATTTTTTCTGTGATTAAATAATATTCATCAAATTCTACCCGTACTTTATCTACATAAGTAATCTGATCAATAATCTGGTTCATTATTACTTTATGAGAATGAGTCATGATTGGCTGATTCTGAGCTCTCATCTTCTGCTCTTTAGCTGCTATGGGGTCTTGAGTTTTATTGTTTTTATGCGATGAAATTACTGAATTTATCGCCTTTTGACGAGATTCCAGAATATTTACAGCAAAAACATTACCTGATATTATTAAACTGATCAGGATAAAAATTAATTTGAACATTTCCTTTTAATATTATTATATCCTCCCCTTCAGATTCTAAACTATCAGATTTAACATAAATCTTATCTCCTTTAACAAGTAGACCTTTTTTTATCCGAACATTTCTAGTATCAAGAGCAACAGAAATATCGCTAGCTGTAAAATTATTATTCATATATTTGCCTAATATATTACTTGCAATATTAAGTTTTTTAGTTGAGGGATTATAAGTGCCACTAGAAGCA
>JANRMA010000117.1:0-7752 GCA_033762035.1 Rickettsiaceae bacterium | reverse complement strand
TCTTTGAACAGATAAGTCACCAGATTCGCAAGATTATTTGCATATAATTTAGACGCAGATCCTGCTATATTAGTTAAGTAATTTGAGTATCCTACTATTTGCACTCCATTAACTTCGTTTATTTTGTTTAATGTTGTTAATTCGGTATTGCCCCCGCTATTTGCCGCAATATCTACAATGACGGAACCTGGCTTCATGGTATTAATCATTTTTTTTGAGATTAAAATTGGAGCCTTCTTACCAGGAATCATTGCTGTACAAATAATGATATCGAATTTAGATATGTTTTCATAAAGCATTTCCTCCTGCCTTTTAGCAAAATGATTTGTTACTTCTTTTGCGTATCCCCCGATAGATGCGAAATCAAAATTTTCATCGGGATGTAAAAATTTTGCACCGAGGCTCTCGACTTGCTCTTTTGCGGCAATTCTTACATCATATGCATGCACTATAGCACCAAGTCTTCTTGCGGTAGCAATTGCCTGAAGCCCTGCAACTCCTGCGCCAAGTATAAGTACTTTTGCAGCCGGCGTTGTACCAGCAGATGTCATAAACATAGGCATCGTTCTACTAAATATATAGCTTGCCTCAAGTACTGCCCTATATCCCATAAGGTTTGCCTGGGAGGAGAGAGCATCAAAACTTTGAGCTTTTGTATAACGAGGAACTAAATCCATAGCAATCAGAGTAATATTTTTATTTGCATAAAATTCTATCATTTCTGCGTTATGGTAGGGATTCATAAATCCAATGATAATAGAACCTTTCCTGGCAAATTCTGCCTCCCCAAAGGAATGTTTAGTTGAAGGAGGTTGTACTTTTAGGATAATATCGCTATCTCCTAAAATTTCTAACTCTACGCTAGAAATGTTTGCATATTTTTCATATTCGCTATTTGTAAAATTTGCAGATTTTCCTGCATCTTTTTGCACAAACACAGAAAAGCCTAAATTACTAAGCTTTTTAGCTGATTCAGGTGTAATTGCTACTCTTGTTTCATTGGGTTCGTATTCTTTTATTGTAGAAATTTTCATTTTTTTTTATATAATTCTTTCGTATTAAATCCCTAGAATATGAGTATAGAAACAAGCATGAAATATTCCAACAAAAATCTTTTATCATTTAGCATAGCGTTAATGATATTTTGCTCTTTTTGCTTTAGTAGCGCTAATTGCGCAAAACCAAAAGAGCAAACTATAATAAATAAAATTCAAGAATACCTAGGTAGTTTAAATAGAGTGGGTATTAATTTTACTCAGAGAGATAGTACTGGCACTATTCATCAAGGTATCTTACTTATTCAAAAACCTAATTTATTTAGGGCTAATTACGATGCTCCTCATCCAATTTTGATTGTCGGGACTAAAAATTTTATTTCAATTTACGATTATGAGTTAAATGAAGCATCTAGAATAGATCCTAAAGATAATATATTTAAATTTCTCCTAGATGAGGATATTACGATTTCTTCTAAGCTAGATATTATTTCTATAAAAGAAAATACAAAAGATGTTACTCTTGTTTTAAACCACAAAGATACAGAACAAAAAGCTCGTATTTCTTTTTCATTAAACCCGATAACTATAGCTTTTTTAGAAGTGCCAGATGATGGGGAAAATTTTACAAAGGGTGTAACTAGGGTAGTATTTGATAGGCCTAGGCAAATTACTGGAGATACAAAAAGTCTTTTTACTATAAAAAATCCAGAAGTATATGGCGCTCCTCCAAGATTAAGCAGAGAAAAAATTTCAAAAATAATCTATAAAAAATAATCATTGTGGCCATTTTTAAGCACCTTTACTCATGAATAAATATGGTAGAAGAAAATACTTAGAGGTAATAGATATGAGTTATCCAAGCGATTTAAAAGATAAGGAATGGGAATGAATAAAGCACCATTTCAAGCGTGGCAATCGAAGTAAATATGACAAAAGAGAGCTGGAGCTCGTGGAAATAGCTATAATTACGGCGGATCGTAATATTGTAATTGCTAATATAAAAGGGACCACCGATTTGCATTAAGTAAGGGACCATTAAACTTAACCATAAATTTATGGTTAAATATAGTCCAGATCTCAACCCTATTAAAAAGTTCTGGGCTAATATGAAGAGGTAGATTAAGGATAGAATATCCGAATTTACTGAGTTATACCAATCTTCATTTTTAAACGATCCACATGAATTTAGCGGATCTCGCCTTGTTTCTGCCCATTAATATAGGCTACCGTGGGCTTCGGCCTAAAATTCATTTGTCTAATTTATTCTTACGAATGGTATTACATAAAGCAATAACGCAGTTCTTTCAATTATGCTAATTCAACTTATTTTAGTATATTTATTCTGGGTAAACCGGGGGCTAAACAGATACAATTAGGATTGCTCGCTGAAAATGAGCCATCCCCTTAAGAGAGACCATCATATATTCGTTATTTAATTATTACTACTCCGCTATAAGTATTACGCCCAAAGAGCGCAATACTTAATCTAAAGGGTCTTGACAAAAAAGAAATGGGCATTTATTTTGGCTGCTCTAATGGTAATGCTAGGTATAAAGTACTCTGCCCTCTTTTTATTAGAAAAACTATATTTTTCTTCCCTGATTTAAGGGCTTTATCGTATTCTAATTTAAATTGGTCTAAATTTTTAATGGTGATTTGATTTAGCGAAGCAACGATATCTCCTTTATTGATAAAGCCCCTCCATTTATTTTTAGGATCCACAGATAAGACAATCACGCCCTCTTCATTAGATTTACCAGTAGGAATATCACCAAAAGTCACTCCGTTGATTTCAAGGCTATTCGAAGTACCTCCACCTTGATTACCATTTTTTTCAGAATTTGTTGTTTGCGCAAGCTCTTTAAGGCTATCTACCGTAGCAGTTACACTCAAAGGCTTTCCCTGTCTTAAAATTTTAATTTTTACCTTTTTATTGACCGGAGTTTCTGAAACCATAATCTGAAACTTTCTTACAGATTTAATTGCATGGTCTTCATATGCAGTAATTATATCTTGAGGCTTTAATCCTGCCTGCTCGCCTGCGCTCCCTTTATCTACCTCGATAACTATTACACCTTCAGGGTTAGAAAGCCCAAGTCCTTCTGCTATTTCGGGAGTTATTTCCTGTATTCTAATGCCAAGCTTACCTCTCTCGATTTTACCATTAGTTTTTAACTGGTTCATGATGTTTATAACAGTATTAGAAGGTATAGCAAAGCCAATGCCTATATTTGTACCTGAAGGTGTAAGTATTGCAGTATTTACCCCAATAACTTCGCCATTTAAATTAAACATAGGCCCGCCAGAGTTCCCTCCATTAATAGCAGCATCTGTCTGAATATAGTCGTCTATTAATCCTCCTGAGATTATGTCTATGTCTCTAGATTTAGAAGATATAATTCCGCTAGTTACAGTTCCGCCTAATCCGAAAGGATTACCTATAGCTATAATAAAATCTCCAACTCGGGATTTACCAGAGTCTCCTAGTTTTACAAAAGGAAAGGTTTCATTAGCATCAATCTTCAACAATGCAAGATCTGTTCTTGGGTCGCAGCCAATTACTTTTGCTTTGTACTCTTTATTATTATTAAGCTTAATACTAATTTCATCTGCATCAGCAATAACGTGATTATTAGTTACTATTTCCCCATCAGCAGAAATAATGAATCCAGAACCTAAAGAGGTAGCTTTAGGGTTTGTAGGCATTTCATCTCCAAAAAATTGCATGCCGAAATTTTCAAAAAATTCGTGAAAAGGATGGTCAGGCGGAAAATGATCTTTAGGAAATAATCTTCTATTTTGGCCCTCTTTAACTTTATTATATTTTACAGTATTGATATTAACTACAGCGGGCATTAAAGGCTCTACAATATCTGCAAACCCTTCATTAGGAATAATTGCTTCAGAGTTTAAGGCAAATAATGAGATAAGAGCCACTATATAAAATTTGCGCAAATTTGCAATTTTTACATAAAAAATATTATAAATTTTATTCACATTAATCTCCTAAATTGAGGTTACTAAGAAATTTACTATTTGGTGAAAGCACTATAGTAGTTTCTGGTTTATTAAAACTAGTTTCATATGCTTGTAGATATCTTATAAAACTATAAAAGTCAACATCTCTTCCAAAAGCATCATTATAAATCTTGGTAGATTGTGCCTCTCCCTCACCTTTAATAATTTCAGCATTTTTATAGGCTTCAGCAATAATAATCTTAGACTCTTTTTCAGCCTTAGATCTTATTATAGCAGCCTCTTCATATCCTTCTGCTCTTATTTGACGAGCTTCTTTCTCTCTTTCTGTCTGCATTCTACCATAAATAGCTGCACTATTTTCTTTGGGAAGATCTGCTCTTAAAATCCTTACATCTACTACCTCTATGCCAAATTGCCTTGCCTCCTCGGCAACGCCGCCTTTAACTATATCCATTACCTCCTTTCTTTTAGGAGAAAGAAGAGAGGTGAGTTCTATTTTACCAATCACATCCCTCATTTTAGCTTCAAGAATTCGATTAATACGATTATGAGCCCCATAAAGATTATAAACTGTTTTATAAAAAATTATTGGATCTTCAATCCTAAATTTTGCAAAAGCATCTACTATAACTCTTTTACCGTCTGTAGCTGTAAGTTCTTTTGCATCAACTTCAACATGAAGGATTCTTTTGTCGAAATAATGCACATTTTGAATAAAAGGAACCTTAAAACCGATACCTGGCTTATCTAATATTTTTACAGCTTCACCGAATTGAAATACTACAGCTCGTTGTCTTTGCTCTATAGTAAAAACCGAAAATGAAATTAACGTCAAAACTAAAACACATAAGGTTGAGGTAATGATAATATATTTTTGATTATACATTTTTAATGCCTATTTTTTATCTAAAGGTAAATGCGGAAGCACTGAATTAGTAATAATAATTTTACTAGACTCTCCTAATATTTTTTCTACAGAATCTAGATATAATCTATTCTTAGTAAGTTCTTTTTGATTAACATATTGGCTATAAATAGCCACAAATCTTTTACTATCACCCTCTGCTTTTGATATAGTTTCCTGTCTGTAAGCTTCAGCCGCTTGGATTAACTTAGCTGCTTCGCCCCTAGCTTTGGGTAGTATATCATTATTATAAGCTATAGCTTGGTTAATTTCTTTTTGTTTATCAGCTTTAGAGGTTTGCACGTCTCGGTACGCACTTATCACTTCCTCCGGAGGCTCTGCTTTAAGTAGTTGCACCATTTCTATTGTAATGCCAGACTGGTAAGAGTCTAAAGCTTTCTGAAGCAAGACTTCTACTTTACGAGTTATTTCTTGCTTTTGGCTAGATAATGCCGAGACAATAGGCGTCTCCCCTATTACTTCTCTAATTGCGCTTTCAGCAGAAGCTTTTACTGTTTCCTCGGGATGCGCTAAATTAAATAAAAATTTTTCAAGATCGCTAATATGCCATAATACATCACAATTAAGCTCTATAATATTTTCATCTCCAGTCAGCATTTTACTTTCGTTTGATATGGATTTTGGAGATTGAGAATTATACTGACTTGACCTATAACCAATTTCGGCTCTACGAGATAATGAGACAGATTCGATGATCACAGTTTCTACAGGATAAGGTAAATGATAATTTAGCCCAGGCTTTGCTGTACGTACATATTTGCCAAATCTCATTACTGCAGCTTCTTCGCCTTCATTTACTTTGTAAAATCCTGAAACAAGCCATATAAAAACTAGTACGCAAGCAGCATAAATGATGTATTTATAATTTAGTTCTGGCATTTCTGGAAACTCAGGGACCTTAAAACCATTAGCACTCTTTTTTTTATTTAACTTAAAAATTCCTGAATCATTATCGTCATCCCAGGGAGATTTAAAATACATTTCTTACCTTTTTTTTTGGACCAAACAAACTATAATACTTGCGCTAATACTTTTCAAGTAGATTTTTGTAAATAGATTTGTGATATTGCCTTATGTGACTAACCTAGCATCAGTATTTATATCTGATTTAATCTGGTGCTTATATATAAGATCCTTTTTTAATCCGCAGGAGCTAATTAAAATTCCGATCATCAAGATAATTACAAATCTCATATTTTACTTCTAATATTTCATCTAATATATTATACTGCCTATCTAACAAAATTAAAATAGCCAAAATTTGAATGTCATTTAAGCAGCTTATAAATTTTTTCGCCCTAGGCTTGATTTTAGTTTTTGCGACAAATATTTGCGGACAAAGCAAGAAAATTGCTCAGAGCGCTCGTTACACAGTGCCAGATAAAATTATAAGACTGCCAGATATTCCTTATTACGATAGCAAAGGCGAGAAATTATATTTTGAAAAAGATGAGGGATCGAAGTTATTAGTTACTTTTTGGGCTACTTGGTGCGCCCCATGTGCAAAAAAAATATCCGAGCTAGATATTTTAAAACGGGATTTTAAAAAAATTCCCATTAAAATTATTGCAATTTCTGAAGATTATCAAGATTTGGGGTCCATAGAAAGTTTTTACAAACAAAATAATATAAGATCTTTAGAAATATACAAAGACAGGGGGAATGAGATATTTAGAGAATTAGCAATAACTAGTTTACCAATATCATTTTTCGTCGATGAAGATGGGATAATTAAACTAATAATCGAAGGTAATATTAATTGGAACTCCGAAGACACAAGAAAGATAATTTTAGATTTTGTAGGGCAAGATTTTATTTTGCCAAAAAATACATCTCAAAAAACTAGTTTGAATACAATAGCGCCTAATACAAATATTCTAACTTCTACCCCAAAAGATTTGGAGGAGCCAAAAAAACAGGCGCCAGAATCAGAGAAAAGCTATAGGGACGAGCCTGCATCAGGGGCTTCCAATAAACAAAATAATACTACTCAAAGTCCGCCGGACTTAAATAATAATAACAAAGATAAATAATATAATTGAGGCAATAAATATATGAAATCATTATCACATGAAGCTACAGCAGGTCCATTAGCGCTGAATCACAAAAAAACTTACAGTATCATTGATGTTATAATTAACATTTTATGTTTTGATTTTTCATTTTTTCAAAACAAAAAAATTGCAATTTTAAGGCTTAGCGGAGTAATTGGCTCCAGCACAAAGCCAGGCTCTAAGGGCTTATCTCTAGAAGGAATAAATCCGCAAATAGAAAAAATGTTCAAATTATCAAATTTAGAATGTGTTTGTATTATAATCAACTCCCCAGGAGGATCACCCGTCCAATCAGAAATGATTGCCCTCCGCATTATAAATCTAGCCAAGGAAAAAAAGATACCGGTTTACTCTTTTGTTGAAGATGTAGCGGCTTCTGGGGGTTATTGGCTTGCATGCGCGGGTAATGAGATTTATGCATCCAAAAATTCAATCATCGGAAGTATAGGCGTTATAAGCGCTAGTTTTGGGATGGTAAAAGCTATAGAAAAATTGGGTATAGAAAGAAGAGTTCATACGGCAGGAAAAAATAAGTCCGTCCTGGATCCTTTTTTAGAAGAAAAAGAGTCCGACGTGGAATTAATTAAAAAAATTCAAGCACAAATTCACGATAATTTTATTGATTATGTAAAAACTAGAAGAGGCGGTAAACTAACTCAAGACGAAGATATATTATTTACAGGAGAATTTTGGACTGGAACTATAGCACATGAATATGGATTAATTGATGGAATAGAAGATATATATGGTTTCATCAAAAAAAGATATGGCACCAAAGTTAAGATAGAATATATAA
>JANRMA010000116.1:0-28040 GCA_033762035.1 Rickettsiaceae bacterium | reverse complement strand
GCATCCGTTACCTCGTCTTCATTATAAAAATAAGGGCTTTCCTCTGCATTTTCTTCTAAATATTTTAGAAATATCTTAATATTATGATTTTTAAGTGCAGAGATATAAAATGTCCGAGAGTCAGGAAATAGCGAATTTATATAAGCTAAATTATCCAATACCTCCGCCTCTTTTTTATCTTTAAAAAATGCATGAATATTTTCTTCTTGGATATTCGTACTTTTCTGATCTATACAAAGTTTGTCTATTTTATTAATCAGAATAATTTTTTTATTATTGATTTTTGCAAGATGCTCTAAAAGTTTTTTGAATTCTTCATTAAAGTATTTTAGACTCTCCAGAGAAATAATGACACACACAAAATCCGACCCACTGATAGAAGACCAAGCGCATCTAACCATAGATTTTTCTAGATTCTTTTTTGGCGTAAATATACCAGGAGTATCAATAAAAACTAATTGAGTATTATTTTCTGTTAAAATGCCTTTAATAGCAGACCGAGTTGTTTGAACCTTATGAGTAACTATGGAAATTTTTTGCCCCAAAACTTGATTCAGCAAAGTAGACTTACCTGCATTAGGCATACCTACAATACTAATATGCGCAGATTTTGTAACTACATGCTGCATAAGTTTAACGATCTATAATATATGTTAATCAAGAGCGTCAGTCTATTATACATCAAGATTTTGTACATTTAGTGCATTTTCCTGGATAAATTCTCTACGAGGCTCAACAACACTACTCATAAGAGTTGAAAAAACATCTTCAGCTTCGTCGTAATCGGTGATTTTTACTTGCAATAATGTTCTCCTGGTAGAATCTAATGTAGTTTCTGCGAGCTGCTCGGAATTCATCTCACCTAATCCTTTAAACCTTTGAATATACATCCCCTTTTGGCTAATGTGTAAAATTTTTGTAATTAATTCCGAAGGAGTTCTTATTTCCTCCGAAGTATCTTTATATACTAAAATAGGTTGCTGAGTAAATATCTCCCCTATTTCGGACCCGGTAGTCTTAAGTGCGCTAAATTCATGTGAATTTAAATTAATATCATGGATTATGGATAAATGCTCTATTCCTCTAACTATTCTTATAAAAATAGTAGAATCATTTTCCCTACGCAAGCTCCACTGCCCCTTATCCTGACTCATTCTTGCAGAATTTAGCATAGATAGAATCTTTTCTCCAGAAGTTTCTATTTTTTCCACCTCGATACAAGCGCATATAGCCATAATTTCTACTATTTCTTTATTAAATTTAGAAGATAATTTATCTAAATATTCTTTAAATAATCTAACCCTACCTAGTAAATTCTCTAAATCGATCCCTTTGATAACTTTATCTCCACAATTTAAAGAAACCTCTGATACGCAAGATTTAAGTAAAAAATCCTCCAATGTTTTTTCGTTTTGTATATATTCTTCTAATTGGCCTTTTTTGATTTTATACAAAGGCGGGTTTGCTATATAAAGATAACCTTTTTCTACAACTTCTCTCATGTGCCTAAAGAAAAAAGTAAGCAGTAGAGTACGAATGTGAGAGCCGTCCACATCAGCATCGGTCATGATAATAATTTTATGGTATCTAATTTTTTGTATATCAAAATCATCTTTACCTATACCTGCTCCAAGGGCGGAAATTAATGTTCCTACTTGCTCAGAAGAAAGCATTTTATCGAACCTTGCTCTTTCAACATTTAGTATCTTACCTCGAAGTGGTAGAATTGCCTGATTTTTTCTATCTCTACCTTGCTTTGCGGTACCTCCGGCAGCGTCTCCTTCTACTATAAATATTTCGGACTTTGCTGGATCTTTCTCTTGGCAATCCGCAAGCTTTCCAGGTAAATTAGAAATTTCTAGTGCAGATTTTCTTCTTGTTAGGTCTCTGGCTTTCCTAGCTGCTTCACGCGCTGCAGCAGATTCTATGATTTTCGATACTATATTTTTTGAATCCTGCGGATGCTCTTCTAACCATTTAAGTAATTTATCATGCACGCAAGATTCTACAACCGGTCTAACTTCAGAGCTAACTAATTTATCTTTAGTCTGTGATGAAAATTTAGGATCAGGTACTTTAACAGATAAAATACAAGATATGCCTTCCCTAGCATCATCACCGCTAAAATTTACCTTACTTTTTTTATTGAGGCTGTTAATTTCTATATATTGGTTTATAGCTCTTGTAAGCCCTGCTTTGAATCCTATTAAGTGAGTACCCCCATCTCTTTGTCTTATATTATTAGTAAAAGATAGAATATTTTCTACATAAGAATCGTTCCACTGCATCGCAATTTCTACAGTTATACCCAATTTTTCATCATAAGTATGCATGTAAATTAGAGAATGTAAGGGTATTTTACTTCTATCTACATATTTAACGTAAGCACTTACTCCCCCCTCATACGAAAAATCTAATAATTTTGGCTCGGCAGTTCTATTATCAGTAAGTACTATTCTTACACCTGAATTAAGAAATGCGAGTTCTCGCAATCTATGCTCAAGAGTTTGCATAGAAAAATTAATATGGGTAAAAATTTCACCAGATGGCATAAAAGTCACTTCTGTTCCTCTTTTGCCGTTACTGGCGCCAATAACTTTAAGAGGATAATCTGATACGCCTTTTGAAAAGCGCATTAAATATTCACTATCTCCTCTCCATATTCTAAGCTCTAGCCAGTCTGATAAGGCATTTACTACAGAAACCCCTACCCCATGTAAACCACCTGATATTTTGTAAGAATTCTGATCAAACTTACCGCCTGCGTGGAGTTGAGTCATTATTACTTCAGCAGCAGAAACTCCTTCTTCTTTGTGGATATCGGTTGGAATACCTCTGCCGTTATCTCTAACAGTAACAGAGCCATCTAAATTTAGAATTACATCTATTTTATCGCAATAACCCGCTAGAGATTCGTCTATTGCATTATCTACAACTTCATATACCATATGATGAAGGCCGCTTCCATCATCAGTATCGCCTATATACATACCAGGACGTTTTCTTACCGCATCTAATCCTTTTAAAACCCTTATAGAGTCTGCATCGTAGTTTTGATCAGGAATTGTGTTAGTTAATTGCGAATTCGCATCCATAATAATTAGACTTATTGTTTAGTGGTGCTCATTATAGACCTCTCTCCTAATATACACAAGCAAAAAAGGTGTAAATATAGCTAGGATAAATCACAACAATTCTAATTGTAGATTTTAACGCGCTTTGGCGGGTCCTTTAGTAATCCTAGGTAAAAAGGGGCGATCCGAAGTTTAATTGCATCATGTAAAGCACATGCCTCAATATAAAATGAGAATAGCTGATTATATATTAAAATACTTGACCTTTTTTTCTAATAACTCTACTAATAAGGCTTAACTTAAATTTTTCGGAGAATATATGAATAAAATACTCAAAATCTTTGTAGCTTCCACAGCTATATATCTTAATGTCTTTCCTGCTTACGGCGCAGAAACTTCTAGTACCAAAGTTGAAGCACCAAAAGAAGCGCAAGATCAGAAACCTACTGAAAAAATTAGCAAGATTACAGGTGCTACAGTTGTTGCCGAATATAATAATGGCACAAAAGTAACAGTAGATGAAGTCATGAGGCACTTTTCTGCAATTTTTGACCAGCAGCCAGAATTTAAGGGCAAAAAATTTACTGATTTTGATGAAAATATTCAAGAAAGTCTTATTAAAGGTTATGTGAATTCTAAATTAATTTTACTTGAAGTGGAAAGTCAAAAAATTATGGAATCAGCTGAATATGCAAAAAAACTGGCAGAAGTGAAATCGCAATTAGCTCAGCAGATGATAATAGAAAACATGATAAAAGAAAAAGTAACAGATTCTGATGTTAGAGCAGAATATGAAAAGTTTAAAAAAGAATTAGCAGAGAGATCTAAGGATGAATTAGAATATAGGACTGCTCATATATTCCTTCCAGACGAAGCTAAAGCTAAGGAGGCGAATGCTAAGTTATCTAAAGGAGCCAAATTTGAAGATTTAGTAGCTGAATATTCTACCGATCCAAGTACAAAAAACAACGGGGGAGATTTGGGATTTTCTACGAAAGGACAGTTTGATCCAGAATATGAAGCAAAAACTAGGACGCTGAAAAAAGGGCAAATTTCAGACCCAGTCAAATCTCAATTAGGCTGGCATATTATAAAATTATTAGACACAAGGCCAGTGCAGCCTCCTTCCCTCACAGAAATAAGCCCGCAGATAAAATCTAAATTAGCAAAAGATGCTGTTACTACTTATATTAAAGATTTAGACGCTAAATACAAAGCGAAATTTTTTGATTTAAACTAGACACTCTCTAGCTAAACTAAAGATTTATAACAAACATATATAAACAAATATTTTTAGTTGATAAATAAGAATATTTGTTTATAATGTATTCCTGAATAAACCCAAACGGTATTATAATGGAACCAGACACTCCATCCATGTCGCCTGAGGAACTTAAGAAATATACTCGCATCATATTTTATGGTGGGAACCATGGAGCTCTAACACGAGATGTTCTAAATTTAGCACAAAAAATGCTAAAATTTTATTTTATGCTCCATTTTGCCGCTGCAGAGGGTAATACACAAGCAGTCTCGGATTTGATAGATGCAGGAGCAGATATTAATCAGCAGGATCGAGACGGCTGTACCCCCTTATTTTTGGCGATTAGCAAGGGTAATACAGAAGTAGCCATGGTTTTAATAGATAGAGGAGCAGATGTTAATCAGCAGAATGGAAACGGCTGGACCCCCTTAACTTTGGCGATTATCAAGGGTAATACAGAAGTAGCCATAGCTTTAATAAATAAAGAAGCTGATGTTAATCGGCAGGATGGAAACGGCCGGACCCCATTAATTTGGGCGATTAGAAATGGTCATACAGAAGTAGCGATGGCTTTAATAAATAAAGGAGCTGATATTAATCAACAAGATGAAGACGGCTGGACCCCATTAATTTGGGCGATTAGCAATAGCATGGAAGAATTAGCAATCATGTTAGTAGAAAAAGGAGCAAAAATAGAGAATCCTTATATATTATCGAAAGCTTGTAAGAATAATATGGAAAATTTAGTGAAAGTGTTAATAGATAAAGGCGTAAATGTTAATGGGCTTTATAGTTCGCCTAAAGATAATTCTATGCCACTTTATGAAGCCATAAATACTAAAAATCCTCAATTAATAGAAATGTTAATAGATGCAGGAGCTAATATAAATGGTATAATTAACGGGTTCTCTTTATTAGAATATGCATGTTACAAGGAAGACAAAGAACCGGCTTTGTATCTTATAGAATTGGGGGCATGTGTGAGAGGCCTCTGTGGTATAAATGCACTTATCGATTCCGCAAGGTCAGAAGATGACATGAGCGAGGTAATAATTAAATTAATAGAAAAAGGTGTTGATATAAACGCTAAAAATAAAGATGGATACACAGCCTTTATTGCAGCATGCGTTAATGGGAATTTTAAACATGCACATATCTTAAAGCAAAATGGCGCTTCTAGAAGCGGAGCTTATCATATAATACAAGATGGAGGTGATTACTTAGATGAAGATTATCATAAGATTGATGGTTTTCTTACTCTTATGAAACTTGGAGAAACAATACCAGATGATTTACGCGAGCACCCCCTAGTGCTTGAAGCTAAAGCAAATTTACTAAAAGAGTTACCAGATGAGATTTTATTAAACTGTTACAATCAGGAAGGGGAAGATGAGACGAAAGATACAGAATCTTCTAGCTCTGAGATTAAGAGACCAAGAAATGAAGGTGAAGATGAGAGTAAAGATTGCGAGCAATCTAATAATGATTCTATTCAGAATAAGAGACCAAGAAATGAAAATGATGATTCTATGTACCCAGAAAATGTTACTAGTATTACAATGAAAATGCCAGAAAATGTTACTAGTATTACAATGAAAATGATGGATTTAGATATAAATCCACCAGAGAATTATGAACTAACTGGCTACTGCTCGGACTCAGAAGAATCGATCTAATTACCAGAAAACAATAGTAATAAAAGGCCCATTTACTTCAGAAAATGCTTTGCTAAAACTGATTTATTGGGCTATAAAGCAAATATTACATATAAAATACCGGAGCTTCTTCGGCTATTTTTTGAAAACTCCCAAACCATCATTATAAAAATGGCATATTATCACCAAAATTTATTCTTCATGGGTCAAAAAACTGAGTATATAACAATTAAGATCTCGTGAGAATATTATTTTTATACTGCGGCACTACCATTCAGTTTTTCAATTATGGTATTTTTGGTCTTGCGGCTGGCCAGCTCTCTAGTGCGTTTTTGCCAGGGCAAACGGATATAGATAAAATATCTAATTTTTTCTTTCTTGTTATTCTTAGTAATATTACAAGACCATTGGCCTCTTTTATTTTTGGTACAATAGGAGATAAATTTGGCAGAAAAAGGGCTATAATTTTCTCTTCTATTATTTCTGGAATAGGGGCTATATTAGTAGCTTTTATACCCAGCTACAATATGTTTGGGATTTTTGCGACTATCTTACTAGCTTTAGCGCGTATTATGTTTTTATCTGGCCTTACTGGAGATATAGACGGAATAAGAGTTTATATTTCAGAGATAGTGCCAAAATCCCAAGAGTATCTTGCTAATGGCATTATATCTGTTGCAACACAATTAGGTGTTTTAGCTGCAAGTTTATGTATATTTTATCTTCTGAAAGAATATGAGATTTTTTCATATATTATTCCTACATGGAGATTATGCTTCTTTTTTGGGGGATTACTTACTCTATTATTTTCAGTAAATATGTTATTTTTAAATGAAACATCTGTATTTTTGGAATATCAAAATAACAAGCATCATATATTTCCTGTAAGTTTTGCGCAAATATTTCATTCACATTCACGTATTATAATTTATCAAATAATAATTTTTGGTAGCCTTGGCTCTTTTTACCATTTTTTCATTATATGCCTTCCTTTATATATAAAAATCATTTCACAGGACCAGGCCAACCTCCAAACTCCTGTTTATTTATTATTCTATGCCTTTGGAGGAGTATTATTCGGATATTTATTTGATTATCTCAAATTTGCTCCTTATATTAATTTTTTTAGATTTTTGATATTAATTATTATTTATATGATTTATTATGATATTAAAACTGAAAATTACAATAATATCAGTACTTTAGTTAGCGTTATTTGCTTTATTCAATCTGGAGTTAGCGTGGCATCATACGTATATCTCAAAAATTACATTAATATAGCCATAAGATACAGAGTATTTAGCCTATCTCACTCATTAGGTAGTGTATTAATTTCTGCCCCTACAAATTATATATCTACTAAAGCAGCTATTTTACTAGGGCCTCAATTTATTATTTTACCATCACTAATAGTTGCATTAGGGGCCATTTATTCCTTTAATAAACTACAAAAACTATAGGATTTACTTTAATAACAGTTTGAATATAAGGGGCTATAGTTTCATAATAGACGCAGTAAAAGGGAATTTAAATTATGCAGATATATTTCTTTTGCTTTTAAAAACTAGGCGTACTAAAATTCCGACCTACATAATATATAAATATATAGTTAAAAATTTCTGGTAATATGATTGTAAAAACTATTTCTAAAATCAGCCTTTTAAGTGCTTTACTTGCACTCAATATAGGCTGCTGGCCTTATAAAACAACAAATGAATATTCTCAAGATTTTAGAATAGGATATTCTGTGTCTAAGCCAATATATTTATCTATAAGAAATACACGTAAAAATACTCTATATTTATTATTAGAGCGCAATATGAACCTAGATAAATTATATATCAAGGTTAGATGGATGAGCAAAAATAAATCTCATCAGTTTAAAAAGGAAGGAAGTCTATTACGCTTCTTGCTAAATAAAGAACATATTATTAACCTAACGCCATTACGTCCGGCTAGAATTTCTTCTTATCATATAGATCCTCCTGCTATTGAAGAAGAATGTATATATGAAATTTCAAGAAATGATCTTGCAAGAATATCACAGGCAGACACTGTAACTATGGAGCTAGAAGGTATTACGGAAAATAAGATTGCAACATTTAATTCACAGCATACTTTTAAAGCATTCAAAGATTTTTTGACTAATAGTTAGAAATTAATAGGTACAAAATGATAGAACAAGTCGCAGTTTTTGGCGCAGGAGTTATGGGATCTGGTATTGCATGCCAGCTAGCAAATAACGGTATTAAAGTTAAATTATTCGATCTACAAAACTCACGAGAATTAATTGCAGCTAGCGCGATTGAAAGACAGTTAAACAGCAAACAGTCTGGATTAGTCCATCCTAGTAGAGCTGCAAATATTACCCCCCTATCCCTTACAAGCGATTTAAATCAAATATATGATTGCGACCTTGTAATAGAAGCAGTAATTGAAAAAATCGAAGTAAAGCAGAGATTATACAATGATGCTTTTGGCTTTCTAAAAGAAGGAGCTTCTATTGTTTCTAATACTTCAACTTTTAAACTTGCAAATTTAATAGAAGGCCTACCAGCAAATATAGCAGGCAGAATCGGTATATGCCATTTCTTTAATCCTCCAAGACATATGAGGCTATTAGAATTTGTACCAGGTAATTTAAACAAGGAAACCAAAAATAAATTAGCCGAATTTATGAAATCTATAATGGGAAAGGAAGTAATTGAATGTTACGATAGTCCAGGATTTATAGCAAATAGATTAGGTTGTTATTTAATGGAAACTACTCTTACAAGAGCCATAAAATCCGGCTTATCTATAGAGCAAATAGATAAAGCTCTTATTGATTTTTTTGGCTTTCCTTCAACGGGGATTTTCGCTCTCTACGACTTAATAGGCCTAGATGTAATGAATATGATATGCGCCTCCCTGAAAACACATCTACCGACGGATGATCCATTCTTACAAAATTCGCAAACTAATCCTAAATTGGAAGAGTTGGTAAAAAATGGCTTTACTGGCAGAAAAGGTAAAGGCGGCTTTTACAAAATAGAACAAAATCCGGAAGGAGTTAAAACAAAATATCGATTAAATCTAGAAAATTTTGAATATGAGATATCGCAAAAGGTAGATTTTGCCTATAATAATACCACAGAATTCCTCGCCTCTAATAGCGCAATTTCTATTTTTATCAAAGATCTTCTGCAAGATTTCTTCATTTACGTTTTATCTAATCAAGCAACAATATGCGAAAGCTATGATGGAATAGATAAAGCTATGAAATTAGGATTCGCATGGAAGCAAGGCCCCTACGAGCTTATGCAAAATATTAATTTGATACCAAAAGAATATGCAAGCAAATTTCCTCCAAAAATAGACAAAAATAAAATATCCACCGAGCCAAACGCACTAAATCTTATAAAAGATACATTGATATCTCCACTTTATTCTTCAGATGCTTCGAGTATATGGAATATTAACAACAAAAAACTCTGCCTTGAAATTAACACTAAAATGCATATTTTAACCTCGCAGCTTTTTGAGGATATTATTAATGCTACTAAAATTTCAGAAGAATCGGATTTAGATCTGATAATATACTCAGATAATAAGCATTTCTCTGCTGGAGCCGATTTATCGTTTCTATATCAAGCAGCCAAGGATAGTAATATAGATGCTATCAATAAATACATAGAACTTGGTCAGAATTCATTAAATAAACTAAAATATTCAAGAAAAACAGTAATATCCTGCGCACCAGGAGTTGCCCTAGGCGGAGGATGCGAGTTACTTCTGCACTCAGACTATATAATTGCTCATCAAGAATTAAATGCAGGTTTAGTAGAAACAAGCCTTGGATTAATTCCATCATTTGGAGGGATAAAGGAAGCGATATTATCTGCAAAAAATCAAGCTGTCCTAGATAAGAGACTAAACCTCATAATAAAAGCATATAAATCTAGCTCTGCGCTAGATTTCAAAATAAACATGGATTTAGAAAATTATACTATAATGGCAAATAGAGACGCTATGTTAGAGTTTGCCATAAATAATCAATTTACCAAAAAAGTTACTAGTGTGAGTAATTTTCAGCCTCAAATCTTACGAAATATGTTTGGCGAATTAGATACTACCCAAGAAGAAATAGTTAATCTAATAACTGATATTCCATCAGATAGCCTATCTGACGAGCAAAATCTATTAAAACTAGAGCGCCAGATTTTTTGCGCACTTATAAGTAAGCCAGAAACAATTAAGAAAATTTCTGAAATACTCTTAAAATAATTACAAAAAATTTTTTGTAATTTATTATTCATCTTTCTAATTGTGGTATTTTTGTATCTTGCGTTTATTATAATTAAAGTTATTTAAATTATTACTTTGGTAACATAAAAAAAATAATATAATAATAACTATAATCAATTCATGGAGAAAATATCATGCCAAACGAAACAACTTCCGCGCAAAACGCACAAGAATCGGAGCCAAATAACGTCGTTAATACACCTGAGCACTCAAGTAGTTGCTGGGAAGCTTTAGTAAGAGCCGCTACAAATATGAGAGCTTACTTTGTAAGAGCGGAGCAAAAATTAAAGCCAGAAATTGAAATGATAAAGAAAGAAATATATCCCCTACTAGAGCAGATTAATAAAGATGCAGAGCCTATAGCAGAAGCAATTGCCGAAAGCGTCAAAGCTGGAAATGTGGTATTATTAACATTAATATTAAACAAATGTTTTCCTCACCTTTCGCCTTCAGAGAAATCAATTATTATTAATTCCGTGTCATCCATAGCTAATACAGAGGTAGATAATGTTAAATCTAAAGTTATTAGAAAACTTAATGAAAATATAGAAGGATACGAAGAAACTAAGATTAATGACGCAAATCCAGATATTGTTACAAATATTGCATCAGATATTGCTGGCAGTTATGCTTATGCTAACCTGAGATCGGAAATTATGGGCAATATTCAAAATTTTAACCATGATACAATTTAGGTAACCTACAGAAAGAGTTGGCCTCAAATGAGGCTGAGCTTAACGCGTGCGCAAACCAACGAAATAATCTATTTAAATTCGGTAATGCGGTCATAGCGCTTTGTTGTCTGCTTTATTAATTTCTCTGTAAAACTTACTATGTGATTATTTAGTTTTTTTTGTTATATCTACTTAATTTTTCTTTAATATTATCTCTATTTTGCTAGAGTTAATTCTTTTATTTTATAATAACATATAAATTAATAATTTTAATAATTATTATAATTATCTATTTATTATTTAAAAAGATAATTATTAAAAGATATTTATTATATTGCATATTCTAAAGATTTATGTTACAATGCATAAAATTTAGGAGGTTAAATTTATGTTTGAATCAACAGTAGAACACGAGAACACCAATGGAACTCTAGAGATTAATCCGGAACCAGATAATGAGCCAAATATTATAAGTCATTCTCATGAAAACGAAGCTCAAGATCAAGATCAAGCTATTTCGAATAAACCACTAGAGCAAAAGTTATTAGAGATATTAGCGCCTATAAAAGCACATTCATCTAAACCAGAATTAATAGAAAAAATTGCAAGGGTATTAATTGAAAACGGAATAGATGTAAACAAAGAAACAATATCAAAATACTACGAAAATAATAAGATTATAAAGGTCATCATAGGTGGAGACGGCGTATGTAGATACGAAACAACTGTAGGTGGTATAGGAGAGTAATAAATTCTTAATCAAATACTAGTATTACTTTTATTATCACCTTTTGCCTCTATTGCTGCCTGCGCTGCTGCTATTTTTGCAGCAGGTATCCTAAAAGGAGAGCATGATACGTAATCCATATCTAGATCATTAAAAAATTTTATCGATTCAGGATCTCCGCCGTGTTCGCCGCACACGCCGTATTTTAAGTATTTATTTGCACTGCGCCCAAGTTCCATAGTATTAATAATAACCTGCCCAACACCTTCTTTATCAATTGTTTTAAATGGATCTTGTTCAAAAATACCAGCATTTATGTAAGAAGGCATAAAATTTGCAAGATCATCTCTCGAAATTCCATATATTGTCTGGGTTAAATCGTTAGTTCCAAAACTAAAATAATCTACTTCTTTTGCTATTACATCTGCGATTAATGCCGCCCTAGGTATTTCTATCATTGTACCTATTTTATACTCTATAACGTCATTTTTCGATATCATAATTTCCTGGGCAACTTTTTGTATCAAATCTTTGAGTATTAATAACTCTTTAATATTTGAGATCAATGGCAGCATTATTTCTATATTTACAGGTATAGTTTCGGACTTTGCCGCGATAGCTGCAAAAAATATTGCCCTTACTTGCATTTCGTAGATTGCAGGATGCGTTATTCCAAGTCTACTACCCCTATGGCCAAGCATGGGGTTAATTTCGCTCATTTCATCTAATTTACGATTTATGTCTAAATAATTCATACCCATTTGGCCAGCGAGTGTATTTATCTCATTTTCGTCTTTGGGTAAAAATTCATGTAAAGGGGGATCTAATAATCTTATATTAATAGGCTTTCCATTTAGCTTTCTAAACAAGGACAAGAAATCTTGCATATGAAGCTGCTCTATTAGACCTAGAGCTTGCTCTTGCGCCTCACCTTCCTCTGATATAATAATTTGCCTAAATAGGCTTAATTTTTCTGGCTCAAAAAACATATGCTCGGTTCTACATAAGCCAATCCCTTCTGCTTTAAAGAATAACGCCATCTCTGTATCTTGAATTGTTTCAGCATTAGCTCTAATATTCATTGTCTTAATTTCATCGGCCCAGTCTAATATGGAGCCAAATTCTTTTGATATCTGAGTTTGCTCTACTTGTAACAAGCCCTTATATATTTTGCCAGTAGATCCATCAACGGTTATTTCATCAAATTCATTTAAAACTACATCCCCTACTTGGGCTTTATTATTTGCAAAATCTATATGCAAATTACTTACACCAGATATACATGGCTTTGCCATGCCTCTTGCCACAACAGCAGCATGAGATGTAAGTCCTCCCCTAGCAGTTACTATGGCTTTTGCAATAGCCATACCTTGTATATCTTTGGGACAAGTTTCTTGTCTGAATAATATTACATCATGATGTTTAGAAAAAATTTCTGCAGCCTCGGAGGTAAATACAATTTTGCCAGTAGCGGCCCCGGGAGAAGCCGGAAGGCCAGATGCTATAGGCTCTTCTGGTATATTTTTAGGTAGGCACGGGTGTAGCAACGGGTCAATCTTTGTAGCATCAAGCCTTAGTAAAGCTTCTTCTTTTGATATAATGAGGGAGGATGCCATATCAAAGGCAATCTTTACGGCAGAAGCTATAGTTCTCTTGCCGGACCTTGTCTGAAGAATATATAATTTTCTAGATTCGATGGTAAATTCCACATCTTGCATATCTCCATAATATTCTTCCAATTTTTTGCACAAAACTTGTAATTCTTCAAACTGCTCTGGCATTCTCTGCTCTAGAGAATTTTCATTATTACAAATAGGGTAAGGAGTTCTTTTGCCTGAAACTATATCTTCGCCTTGAGCATTATCTAAATATTCACCATAAATTTCATTTTCCCCATTAACAGGATTCCTAGTAAAAAGTACCCCTGTTCCTGAATTTTCATCAAAATTACCAAAAACCATTACCTGAATAGTAACTCCGGTTCCTATATTATGATCTACGTTATTAAGTTTTCTATAAATCTTAGCTCTTTGGCTATCCCAAGAATTAATTACGGCTTTTATCGCAAGATCAAGTTGTTTGTGCGGACATTCTGGAAATTCTAAAGAATGTGCTTTGATTAACTTTTTATATTTTTCTATTATGCTAAGCGCTAGCTCTATATCTTCAATTTTTTCAGCATCTCGCAAAGAGCAGCAAAGTTCTTTTTTTGCAATCTGCAGTATACTTGAATTAAGACCTAGGACAACATTTGTAAAAATCTCTATAAATTTAATGTAGCAGTCATATGCAAATGCTGGGTTAGTTTTTGCAGCAAAACCTTTTACTATTTCATCATTTAATCCGAGATTCAGTATAGTATCCATCATACCTGGCATAGAAACAGCAGCACCAGATCTAACAGAAAGCAACAAAGGAGAGGTCGGATCGCCGAATTTCTTGGAATATTGCATCTCAAGCTTTGCAATCTGAGATAATAGATCTTTTTCTAAAAAACCATATACATCAAAATTTTCTTTAAAATATCTATTGCCAACTTCTTTTGTAATAGTAAAACCACCTGGCACTGGAAATCCTAATTTTGTCATAGTAGCAAGGTTATAGCCCTTAGTTCCAAGCAAAAACTTGCCTTCTAGCGGAGGTAGTTCTAATGGATCTTCAAAATTATATATATATTTATTCATTTTAATATAATCTTATACTTACAAAACTAGCCAAATCTCTTAGGTAGGATTTAGCATCAAGGTTTATACTTTCTAATTTATCTAAATAGACTAAAGATTCTTGGTGCATTTTTTCTATTGTTTCTTCAAGCAATTTTTTAATATTATATTTCTCCATTAAGCCAATAATTTTATTAAGTTCTACTTCGGATTTCGAATCATTATTAATCATCACCGATTCAATATATTTTCTATCTAACTCCGATACTATATTCCTCAAATAAATTAGCGGTAAGGTAATTTTGGATTCGTAAAAATCATCTCCTATATTCTTGCCAATCTCAGCTGTATTTGAATAATAATCCATCATATCATCTTTTATTTGGTAAATAATTCCTATAGATAAGCCAAATTTATAAAGTAATTCCTGCTGATAAGGATTTGCGCCGGCTATAATACCACCAACTTTGCACGCAGCTCCGAAAAGCTCAGCCGTTTTGGAAGTGATAATATCGAAATATATTTTTTCATCAATAAATATTTTTTGCTTCTTTGTGCTTAGCTGAGCAACCTCACCTTTTGCAATAACACGAGAAGATTCAGCAAGAGTTTCAAGAGCTTCAAAAGATTGAGCACGTACCATTAATTTAAACGATGCGCTAAACAAAAAATCGCCAACTAGTATTGCCTCCTGGTTTCCCCATATAGAATTTACTGTCGGATTAAATCTACGCAACAAACTAGCATCTACAACATCATCATGAAGTAAGGTAGCAGTATGTATAAATTCCGTCGCAGCTGCTAAGAGCACATGTTTTTGTGAGGCTGTATCTATATTAAACAGCTCTGCACATAAAAGAGTAAGTATAGGCCTTATGCGCTTACCTCCAGAATTTATTATATGCAAAGATGCTTCTGTTATAATTTGCTCATCAGACTCAATAAGGGAGGCTATTAGATTATTTATTTCGCTAATTTCATCTACATATTTAAAATGTAGGTTCTTTATTAAATCGGGTATTCTGTTTACTACTTTCTCTTCTTTTTCTAATGTATCAATCTCTGCCACAAACTCTTACCTATTGTCTTTTGATTTTTGCCAGAATCTTTTTTAAATAGTTCCTTAGTTAGATATTCTAATTCTGGCGCTACTTCTAAAATAAATTCTACCGGCTTTTCTTGCTCTAAAACTGCTTTACTTACCATACTGGTTTTTAAAGTGATAAATTTTTGTATCATGCTAGCATAATCGTTACCAGATAAATTAAGATTGCCATTTTTAAAATTAATTTTTAAAGATAAATCCTTAGAATTAGACTCGGGAAAATCTGAAATATTCTTCAAAAATTTGAAATATAATTCTTCATTAAAACTATTAATTTTAGGGACAATTCCGATATCGATTTTTTTATTAGGCGGAATCAAATAATGCACCCAATACGAAACAACGTCTTTTGCTCGAAAAATCAGCGCATCGGCAGTAAATTTTATATTTAAATCCTTCATTATGCAGCTTCCTTTAAGGCCAAATCCAACATTATTTTCTGTAAAAGCATTTAATTCATGTATGTCGACTGTAATTTTATTGCCCTTATTTACATATGAAGTATTAAACTTGAATCTATATTTTTTCATCAACTCTATAGGCGGGGATTGTTTTTTTACTGTGTCCAATACCTCTTTATATACTATTAAATTCTTGAAATATTCTAATTTCTTTGAAGAGAGTATAAGAGATATAATTCTATCCTCAAATCCAACATGGGGAACAAACATAAATGATACATAAGATTTAATAGTATCTTGAGTATTATCAATCTTAATTTCCGAGTTAAAATCTACTAAATCAGATTTAATATCATTCATTTTAATGCTTATTTTAGCTTTTGATAAAATATCTTTTATAGACAAGGATTTATAATCTGAATCTATATCAAGAATAACGTGTCCGCTTAAAGATTCAGGATATTGAAATAGATGGATAAAGCTTATAGGAGGAGAAAATGCTTTGTTAAGCTTCTTAATATCTAATTTAGCGTCTAAAATAAAGGCTGGGGGCAAATTATCTATAATTTCAGTTAAAGACTTATATTCGGGCATTCTTTTAGGAATAAAAGTATATTTTGTATTATATACATCTAATATATTCTTAGCACCCTCTTTGACAGAGACTTTATTAAATATCAAATTTATAGCCTTGAAATAGTGAATAATATTTATAGGATTTGCAAGAATTTTCTTCATTATCACAAAATCAAGCTTTGTTAAAACTTCATACTCTACGTTTGCGTCAAAATTATAATTTTTATTATCTTGTGTAATATCGCCAGAACCTTTATATGCCGAAAATATTGAAAAATTCCATGGATTAAATCCTATGAATAATGGGTCCTTAAATTCAACAATTGCATTTTTCTTGTTATGTTGCTTGAGTCCTAGAATTCTAATGCCTATTTTACTAACAGAAACTTCGTAATTTACATTTTCGAATGTTAAAAAGCTACGGTCTGAAATTTTAATTTTATTTTCATGACTTTCTAGAAGTCTATCTTTAACAGAAAGCCAAAAAAGGTGAATCAAAAACATTGATATTAGGTAAAATACTACACAAAGAAAAGTGACGGAAATTCCGAGCTTCAATAAAATTTGGAACAGAGATTTTTTACTTTGACGCGATTTCTTCATAATCTTTTGCGAGCTTCATTACATTATAATACCAAAACATAATCACTAACAAAAAAATTGATAAAAGTACAGGGGTAAGATCATAAAAATTGCAATTAGGCAAAAAAGTAAACATAAAAGATTGTATAACCGCGCCAACGGACTTGCCAAATTTTGCTCCTATAACCTCTGCAGCAGCTTTGCCTTTAGTTTTTAGCTCGGGCGGAAGCGGTATATATGCCATTTCTTTAGTAGAGTCAAATAAAGAATATTTACTGGATTTGCTAAGAATATTTTGGATTGCTCCTGCTAAAATAGCTCCGAAAAGAGGATGGAACCATAAAAAATCACTACCTAATCTGGATATTATTACAAAAATAAAAAAAGCAACTCCTGTAATCCCTATTACAACCGGAGTAAAAAGAGCAGAAGTTGTCCAGCTGAAAATTCTTAGTATGTTACTGCCTATAATCATAAATAATACGCAAGAAATCCCCATAAAAACGTTAAATACACCCATAAAAGCCATATAATCCTCCTGGGTTTTATAATATTCTTTTATACTTGCTTTCCATGGGCCTTCTAAAATATTTATCGCAAGCCCATAACATATAATTAATGCAGTAATATATCCTACATAAGATGAACTCAGCACTAATTTTAAACTATCAGCAAGCGATAATTTTGTTTTAATTTTGGTGATTTTATTGTCAATATTTGTATCTTTTAATACCGTTATATTTAGATATAGCATTAAAAGCAGCATTAATACCCCAGAAAATATCACTGATAAAATAGCTAATTTGATTCCTATATCCTCATTGAATTGCAAAGCATATAAACCTAGTCCACTAAGAAAAGTTGGCGCCTCTTCAACTTTTGCAAAATATATCAAATTATTGCCAGCTATAATGAGCCCAAAATTGCCTACAACGCCAAATATTGGATAAAATCTTTTTGCTTTAGATGCATCTACTACATTATTTGCAAATTGCCAAAACATTAGGTTAATTACAACTACGCTCCAAAGTTCAGACAATATATACATAATAGCAAAAGTCCAATGTCCCGCTATTTTCAAAAACCATTTAAAGTTAGGATAATATGCCACTAATTTTTCTATATTTTCCGTAGGCGGATGAAGTAAGTTTTTATTAGGTAATATGTATAATGTAAAAACTAGGAAAAAAAGTAAAAAGCCGGTTGTAATAATGTAAAATACTTTGTCAATTGTATATTTATTACTTAAATTTAAGTAAAATAAAGTAAAGATTATAGCAGCTGGAAGAACAAACCATAATTTAAGGAAACTAATGCTTTCTGCCCCTACGTTAGATACAATTAAACTATCTTTTACCGCTCTCAGACATGCAAAATTATATAAAGCACAAGTCATTATTAATGCCATAGGGATAAAGAAGTGGCACTCCTGGCGCTTGATAGGCCAGATAAACTCACGAATTCTATGTAAAAATTTAGGATGCAAGCTAATAGTCATAAATAAACAAACAGCTTAAATAGTTATAAAGCATCTGAGCCTTCGTGTCAATAAGATATAAGTTAGCTAAATAATAAATTATATAATAATTATCATTAAATAGATTAGATCATTAAATTTACTTTATTTTTTCTATTATTGGTTTATTTTGGTTAGCAAAATAAATTACGGACATGTCTGCGATAGGCTCATAAGGACTATTATGTATTTTTACTAAAGATTTATCTAAATTAATTTCAATATTTTGATCTGTAGTTTCGTAAAATAAATTTAATGGCTGCTTCATATTTTTTTTTACAAAAATAGACTCTCTACACCCAAACCAATTAGCAATAAAATTTTTTGCAAAAGGCGAAAGATACTCTGAGTAAATAATAACTTTGCCACTTCTTTTTTCTGCTACGAAATTAGCTCGTTTATTAATAAGTATATCAGGCCCCTGTCCTGTATAAAAAATAATAATAAAAATTATTGGTCCAATAATACCGTAAAATCTTATATTACTCCGAAAAAGACATAGCCAAAAAAATCCTAATATAAAGCTCAAAATAGCTATATTACTAACATATCCAGTATAAATTACGGAAAAGGGAAGATTTGTAGTAACAGATGCTGCATAATTTATAATATCTATAGACAAGCTTATAAAATATGTAGGAATAAAATCTAAATATATAGGGTATAATAAAATAGCAAGCACCGCACATGGCATTATAACAAAAGAAGTTAGAGGTACGGCTACAAGGTTAGCCGCAAGTGAATAATTAGAATATATGTAAAAATGATACATAACTAATGGGCTTGTTGCACTACTTGCAATTAACGATGAATAAATATTCGAGTATAAATAGATTTTAATATTATAAAAAATGCTGCCCTTGCGAGAAGTGATAAATTTTGAGTAATATTCATATCCTGCAAGCAAGGAGAGTACTGCTATAAATGAGAGCTGAAAACTAGGCAATATAGCATATTCCGGATTTATTAATAACATAGCAAAACAAGCAAGAGAAATTGATCTTAATGGATGCGAATGCCTATCTAAAATGATTGTCATCATTACAAAAAATACCATAATAAATGCTCTTGAAGCTGCTATCTGGACGCCGGTTAATATAAGATACAAAAAACTAACAAAAATAGATATAAAAGCAGAAATTTTTTTTATATCAAAATTAAAATTTATATAATCAAAACAATTTAAGAATATTCTAGAGCTAAAAAATACTAATGAAGCGACCAAAGAAAGGTGCAGTCCAGAAACGCATAATATATGAGATATTCCTGCATATCTCATATTATTTAAAATGGTTTTGTCTATACCGCCCGCCTCCCCTAAAAAAAGCGCCGCAGCAAAATTGCCATTTTTATACCCAAGGTTTTCCAAAAGATAGTTAAATATTTTTTTTCTTATAGTCTGAATGCTATAAAAACTCACTTGCTTTGTAATAACTTTTGGATAAGATTTAGCCTTAGCAATAGCGCCTATATTAGAAAAAAACGCAATTTTGCGGAAATTATAACCGCCGGGGACTATTTCTTCCGGCAGGCATAGTAAATCTACTTTTAAAGCAATTACATCCCCGTGAAGAAGATTTTTGCTATATTTTCTGTTCAAATTTACCCTAACATTAAATGGAAGTATTTTATATGTGCATTTAATATTGCTCATATCAAAGCTACTATGTAATTTAACGTTTTGTAATGTAACTTGGGCGCCAAAAGGTGTGGGTTTGATTTTGATTATTTTGCCCTCTATCAAGCAGTTTTTTAAGTCATGATCAAGAGATTCAAAATTTGCATTGCATCTAAGAGATATACATAGATATCCTATTAAAAAAAATAGAGCTAGTCTTAAAATAAATGAAAACAAATTGAATGTATTAAAGCCGATGCGCCATATTATATATAGCAAGACTATAGATACTATAATGGCAAAATAAAATAATCTATCCTTAGCAAAATTATAATTTAAATCCTGTAAAAAGTAGAAAAAATACAATATTCCGAATAAGAAAGATATAATGTACCAAAAACTTAAATTATTTACCTCTTGATCTAAGAAATTACTATCAGAGAAATTACTATTTTGACTCAAAGATTTAACAGAATAAAATTAAATAATGCGGGATTTTATACTATTATCTCTTTTTGCGCAAATTAGAAATTTTTTGCCTAGGATTTTGGATGTTGCCCTATAGCTACGTACATTATTGCTTGACAGAATAATAATTTATCTGTAATAATTTAAGTTCAACTTCGAAAAACACCTAAAGGAGGTAAATTCAGTAGTGATTCAAGTATCAGTACATGCGGGCAACGGAGAGCAAGCTATTCGGAACCTAAAAAGAAAAATGCAAAGAGAATTAGTCTTTAGATACATGAAAATGTCTAGATTCTATGAACCTGATTCAGTAAAAAAAGTAAGAAAAAAACAAGAATCTGAAAGGAGAAGAAGAAAGTTAGTTAGAAAAAAATTAATGGATAACTAATTTTTTATATTATCAATTCTTATCAAAACGCCTCAACATTTTTCTAGATTCCTACTTTAGAGGGTATGATGCATTGTGTCACCCCCTTGTAAAAGGGGGCGAAGGAAATATTTATTCTGGATTCCCTCTTTCGAGGGAATGACAATGAGAGGGAGCCAGAGAATAAGAGATTTGCCTTTTGTCACCCCCTTGAAAAAGGGGGTCCATTAAATAGTAAGACTGGATTCCCACCTTCGTGGGAATGACAATGAGGAGTGGGAATGACTCTCTAAGCCTTGTCACCCCCTTGAAAATAGAGGGCGAAAGAGATATTTACTCTAGATCCCTATAAATTTCCTTGACAACATTTATTATAATTGCTATAAGATATATCAATAAATATTAAATTTAGGTAGATAATTATGGAAAATGATAATAATAATGAAGCTCTTTTGCCATTAAATACATTAGAAGAAAATGGTATTAATAATGGCGATACTGGAATAAATAGAGCCCACACTCCTCAAGAAGAAGTTGCAGAAGAGCAAATTAATCCTTTTCAGCAAAACCTAAACAATCAATTATTTGAAGCCTCAAGAGAGGGGCATATTGACGACGTACAACAATTGCTAATAGCGGGCTCTGACTTAAATGCTAAAAATGAGTCTGGCAGTACTCCTCTACATTTTGCATTAGAGTATGATCGTATAGATATGGCACTGGTTCTTATAGATCTAGGCGCTGATGTAAATGCTAAAGATAGTGATGGAATGACGCCTCTACATCATGCAGCAGTTCTAGATCATGCAATAGTATCGCAGACTCTGATAAAAGCGGGTGCCGATGTGAATGCTAAAGATGCTCGTGGCAATACGCCTCTACATCGTGCAGCAGAGCGCAGTGAAGCAATACTAGTACAGACTCTTATAGATCTAGGCGCTGATGTGAATGCTAAAAATTATTGTAGCAATACGCCTCTAGATCATGCATTAAAATCATTAAAATATAATACTGATACAACTAAAGTAAAGACTCTTATAGATCTAGGCGCTGATGTGAATGCTAAGGATAGTGATGGAATGACGCCTCTACATCGTGCAGTAATTCTCAATAATGCAGAAGTAGTAGATGCTATGATAAAAGCGGACGCAGATGTTAATGCTAAAGATAGGCTTGGCAATATACCTTTACATAGTGCAAAAGATAGGCATTATCAAACAGTATTAGAGGCTCTGATAAAAGCGGGTGCGGATGTGAATGCTAAAGATTGGCCTGGAAATACACTTCTAGATGTTACAGTATCATGCTCAGATGATAGTTGTATAGCAGAGGCTCTGATAAAAGCGGGTGCGGATGTGAATGCTAAAGATAGGTATGGAGATACACTTCTACATCGTGCAGTAAATTACACAAATGCAAGAGTAGTAGAGGCTCTGATAGAAGTGCGTGCCGATGTGAATGCTCAAGATTCTCGTGGCCGCACCGCCCTTTCTATTGCTCTAACAAACTCTCTAGAAGAATTGTTGGATCTTATAATAAATGGTTATGTACCTGGAGCAGCGTGGGTTCAAGAGCGCGAGTCGACTGAATCTATAGTAGCTGCTTTAATAGGCGCAGGCGCAGATATTGGACTAGGCGCAGAACCAGCGGGTGAAAAAGCGAGGCAAGCTCGCATGGCACTCATTGAGAATACAACGCAAGAAGTGTGCCCAATAATGAAATAATACCCATCCGCATAGAGCCTCCTTTGAGGTGGATGAAAATGTTTATCCTTCGCCCCAATCAAAATTGTGGCGAAGGAAATAGTAAGACTGGATTCCCGCATTCGCGGGAATGACAAATAAAGACACCCCAGAATGACTACTCCATACTTGTCACCCCCTTGAAAAAGGGGGTCCATGAGATATTTATTCTGGATTCCCGCCGCAGCTTAGGAATGACAATCAGAGGGAGAGTGGGAATGACGATAAGAAGATCGAGGTGAATGAAGTCCACTATATTAATTAAATATTATTATAAGTTCATTAATAATAAAATTAAATATGTAATGTTCAATAAAGCTTTCTAATATATAAAATAATTTCATTAATATTTTTTGTGAAAGTAAATTAATTAATATAATTCGTTAATATCATAATACTTAAATTCTTTATTAATTGCCTTTGCAAAGTAATCTGGTAATGTTGCGTTAATATTATATTTTTTGCCAACTATTTCTTCGGGAATTTGTACATTTAAAGCATGAAGCATCAGTCTTAGAGTATCCCCCTGCTTGGATTTTTTGATATTATATTTCAAATCTCCATAAATAGGGCAACCTAAATATTGTGCATGAACTCTAATTTGATGCATCCTACCTGTTTTAGGCATAAATTTTATAAGAGATCTGTCTTTTGAGGCGGTAATTAGTTGATACTTAGTTTCCGCTATTTCTCCTTGTAAATCATCTCTGCTGGTAACAAACTGTAGTTTTTTTGCAACGTTTTTACTAAGTTTATTCACTATTATTCCAGAATTTTCTTTAGGTATACCGTCACAAATTGCTACATAAGTTTTACTTATATGGTGCATTCTAAAGGCTTCCGTAAGATTTTGTGCAGCAAGGCGGCTTTTAGCAATTAAAAACACTCCAGAAGTAGATTTGTCTAATCTATGGCAAATACGATAACCAAAATTTATAGTATCTTGAGTAGAAGAATTTAGATAATTTATTGCACTATCTACAGAAATAAACTGATTTGTCCCTCCTTGAGAGGCAAGTTCGGATGGTTTGTTAATTGCAAGTATATTATCATCATTTAATATACAGTAATCATTTAATAGTTTATGAGCTAAGATTTTGGATTTGTAGTCAAATTCCTCTTCTTTTGGCTGGGCTATATTTTGAATATAAGGTAAGTAAATTTCAATCTCATCCCCATTATTTAATCTAAAGTTTGATTTTTGTGATTTATTATTCACTTTTAAATCTTTTTTACGTAGCATTTTTTCTATTATCCCTTGGGTCAAATTTGGATATAAAATTCGGATATATTTATCAAGCCTCATAGATCCGGCCTCTATTCTTGCGATTATTTTTTTACTTTTCATTCATAAATCTCTTGTTTTGGATGAAATATTATTATAATATTAAGTAATAAGCAACTATAAATCAACTAAACGTGCGAAACATAATATTAATGCGCCATGCGGATGCTCCTAATTTTGATGACAATGGAAACATTATTAGCGATTTTGATCGCGCTTTGAGTAAAACAGGAGAAGAGCAGGCACGAGAAACAGCGCTGGCTTTAAAGTCTGAGTTCGAGATAGATCTTATTATCTCATCTAATGCGCCCAGGGCATTTAGAACTGCAAAATATCTTTTAGAGCAATTCCCAGATACTTTTTTCCGTCAGGAAGAATTACTATACACCGAATCAAGTGAGATAATTAAGAGATTTATATGGTCAATTGAAGATGACTTTGCTACTATTTGCATCGTCGGGCATAATCCTTCTATTTCAAGCGTGGCAAGAGATTTAAGTAACGGAGAATATGTGTCTACACTAAAGCCCGCAGAATATGTTGTGACAAAACATGATATATAATTTTTGGTTGTAAAAACTCTTCGCCGGTTAAATGTTTGTGCTATAATAAAAAGAAACGCGCCAAGAAAATACTCGGCAGAAATTATTAACAAAACAATGCAACAAAGCTATTATAGCATCCATGACACACGAGCTTAAATACGCAACCTCATGCGACTATTCTGCGTGGATTGCGGCCTCCGCGGGCACAGGCAAAACTCGCCTTCTTACCAACAGGATCATTAATCTTCTTTTATCGAGAGTAGATCCTCAGTCAATTTTATGTCTTACTTTTACAAAGGCTGCAAAAGGGGAGATGTTATCGAGAATCAATAATGTACTTAGGAGTTTTAAGAGCCAGACTGACGAAGAAATAAGAGCATTTTTTTTAGAAAATTTTGAAAAAACCATAAATAACAAGGACTTAGAGCGCATACGTAATTTCTATCAAAAATATATTTCAGAAGGAAGGGAGGTAGCAATATATACAATACATGCTTTTTGCCAAAGTTTACTACAAAAATTTCCTCTAGAGGCTGGTTTGAAGCCATATTTTAGAGTAATAGACGAAACTAGCGCATCCAGGTTTATCGCAAAAACTTTATTATCGCAAAAAACTACTATATATATCGATGAAGTTCTGCAAAATAATTTATCTTTATATAGTTTAAAAGAAATAACAGAAGAATTAGCTCATTATTATTCTGGCCTTGATTTGAGCGAAAATTCTATAGAGGCTGTTGATATATTACTTAAGAGCGAGCTGGGCGCTAGAAGCACGCAAGAAATAGAGATGTTGAGGCAAAAATTATATCAAATTATACAAGAAAATCAAGGTATTTTGCGGCAATTTAGGGAATTAAATTTGCTTTATTCTGAAAATTTACCAAGTAATTTTGATTTAATATTTATTAACCTAGACGTAAGATCTTTTTTTCTAACAAAAACCAGCCAAAAGAGAAAAAAAATAATACCAAAAAAGGATTTACAAAATCTTCTTACCCGCACAGAAGAGGTTTTATACAAAATTCAAGAATATATATATGAAATTTCAAGCGCGCAAGATCTTAATAATGCACTTGCGATTAACGTATCAGTATTGAGGCTTGCGAATTTTATATTTTCTGAATATAAAAACTATAAAGAAATTAATAACTTACTTGATTATCAAGATTTAATTCACTATGCATATAATTTATTATGTAATTCGGATATTAAAGAATGGATTAAATATAAATTAGATGGCGGGATTAACCATATATTAGTAGATGAATCCCAGGATACAAGCCAAGAACAATGGAATATTATAATCTCATTACTAGAGGATTTTTTTGCCAATGAAGTAAATGCTAATAGCAATCTACAAAAGACAATATTTGTAGTAGGGGACGTAAAACAGTCTATTTATAGTTTTCAGGGAGCGAGGCCGGACTTATTTCTAGAAGCAAAAAATTACATAAAAAACAAGGCATTAGAAAGCAAAGCTAATTTTGTAGAATGTAATCTAGAAAAAACCTACAGATTGCCAAAGTTAATATTTAACTTCGTGTATAATATTTTTAGTAAAGTGGATTTAATAGAGCAAGTTAGAATGTTAGAATGTAGCAATCAAGATGTAAATGCTTCTGTTACTATATGGCCGTTAGTTAAATCTACAGAAAAAGAGGATTTATTTTGGCCAAATCCTTCAAAACTTAAAGAGTTACAATCAATTCGGGCGGCTGAAAATAATGAATCTAGCGAGTATTTTACTCAAGAAAATCCTAAGCAAATTTTAGCTAAAAAAACAGCTATTTATATAAAGAAATTACTTGATGATAAAATATATCTAGACAGTAAAAAAAGATGCGTCAGACCAGAAGATATTATGATTTTGGTTCAAAAAAGATCTTCATTGAATTTTGAGCTATATAAAGAAATTTTAAAGCAAAATATTAATATATCAGGGCTAGATAGGTTATATTTAAGTAAATCTTTAGTTGTAAGAGACTTAATTTCTGTTGCAAAATTTATTATAGATCCTGCTGATAATTTGAACCTCGCATGTCTTTTAAAGTCGCATTTATTTGATATGGGCGATGAAGATATATATTATCTTAAAAGTCAAAAAAATTGGTATAAGTCAATTATTGCGTCAGATAGTATTATATCAAAAAAACTTAAATCTATAGAATTAATTTATGAAAATTCTGATAAAAGTGAGTTTTTTTTAAATATTATACAAAGTTTTCATATATTAAATAGGCTTCGCGAAGATGAAGAGCAGCTTGATGCTCTAAAAGCCTTTTTACATGAAATAAGAATGATATTTACAGAAGACCCTTCCCTTGGGATAAACGATATTATTCTATTGTTAGAAATAGCTGATATATCTGTTAAAAGAGATTTTTCCCATCTAGATAGTATAAAAATCACCACTATTCATGGCGCAAAAGGGCTTGAGGCTCCAATTGTAATTTTAATAGATAGTAACGACTTAAATATTTATTCTAAGTGTAATATAATTCATATGAATCTTGGCGCAGGTTTAGTGCCAGTGCTTAGCTCTAAAGTACGCCACGAAAAAATTGACGCAATCAAAGAGAATGTGATTCAAGAAAATTATCAGGAATATTTACGGCTTCTTTATGTTGCTCTTACAAGAACTCAGGATCATTTAATTATTGCTGGAATAGAGTCTAAAAAAGAGAATAAGTATAAAAGTTGGTATGAGCTTTGTTTAGAAAATAACCTCTCAGATTTGGAGCATCAAGAAGATGGTAGTTTTTCTTTACTTAAGTATTTTAAAGAAAGCCATAAAATGGGTGAAAATATTGAGACGCAAAATACCGAAGATGTAATAACTCCCCTTAAAGATGACGGGAATGAAATAGTGAGTATAAATCCTAATTCTCTAAACGCAAAATATGACAATTGCGCAGAAAAGGTTTTTTACGATTTTAACAATAAAAGTACTATTATAGGAGAAATACTGCACAAGGCATTAGAAATTTATATGCAAACTGGGCAAAATTTTACCCAAATACTTACTGATAAATTTCTTAAAAATCTTTCTGCGGAGGATAGAATATCGGTTAGAAACATATTATTTCAATGCGAGCAAAACGAGTTCTTAAATTATCTGGGCAGGTTTAATAATGAAGCAGAGTTAGAAATTGCGATATCAGATGATACAGGAGATGGATTTCAAATCAAAAGGCTTGATTTTGTGTCATTTAATAAGGATGCAAATGAGATAAATATAGTAGATTATAAATCCGATGGTGATAGAGAGAAAAAAGCAGATTATGAAGTGCAGATGAATGAATATAAACAAGCTTTAGAGATAATATATCCAGACTCAAATGTTAGAATTTATATATATTGGCTTAGGGATAATCAATTTGAAGAGCTGAAGGTGTGATATTTGCTGTGCGGATCTAGAATAAATATTTCCTTCGCCCACTTTTTCAAGGGGGTGACATAATGTGTCATTCCCTCGAAAGAGGGAATCT